>NZ_DSDD01000171.1:0-3398 GCF_011048875.1 Rhodovulum sp. | reverse complement strand
GCTGACCTTGGGGAGCGGCGCTTACGCGCCGCCCTCGTGCTTCATCACCGGGATGCCCAGCTTGCGGGCCTTGTCGGCGAGGTTCTCCTGGATCCCGGTGCCTGGGAAGACCAGAACGCCAATAGGCAGCACGTCGAGCATCGCATCGTTGCGCTTGAAGGGGGCGGAGCGGCCGTGCTTGCCCCAGTCGGGGCGAAAGGCCACTTGCGCCACCTTGCGGTGGTCGGCCCAGCGAGAGGCGATCAGCTCTGCCCCCTTGGGCGAGCCGCCATGCAGCAGCACCATGGCTGGGTGCCGGGCATGGACCTGATCCAGCCGCGCCCAGATCAGCCGGTGGTCGTTGAAATCGGTCCCGCCAGTGACGGCCACTTTAGGCCCCTCGGGCAGCAGCCGCGCGGCCTCGGCCCGGCGACGAGCGGCCAGGAAATCCCGGCTGTCGATCATCGCCGCGGTCAGGTTGCGATGGCTGGCGCGCGAGCCGGTGCGCGGGTGCCAGGGCTTGCCGAGATGATGCTCGAACCCCTCGGCGGCGAGGTCGCGGAAGAGTTCCAGCGCGGTCTGCTGCTCGATCAGGCTCTGCCCCTCGGCCACCAGCCGCTCGAGCTCGACGGACTTCACCTCGGAGCCGTCCTGTTCCCGCTGCAACCGGCGCTGCGCCTGTTCGTTGTCGTCGAGCACCCGCTCCGTGCGGGCCAGCGCGCGGTGAAAGAGGTTGACAGCGCCCCAAAGGAGCTCGTCCAGTTCGGGCTCGAGTCGCGTGTCACCCAGCGTGGCGACCAGGGCATCAAGGATGTCGGTGACGGCGCCGGCGATCCGGTCGGCCTCGGGCAGCGGGCGGGGGTCGGGTTCATCCTCGAACGGGCGCCAGCCGTAAAGCTGGAGTTCGGTCAGCGCGCGATGCGTCTGCGAGGCGGTCTGCGCCTCGCCATGGAAATCGGGATCGGGGGTCATCTCGGGGCTCCTTCCTGGGGGTCCGGCCTGCGCCTCTCGCGGGCCTTCGTGGCAGGAGGACAGCCCACGGGCGGGGCGGCCGGGCAGCCCGAGCCCTTCGCGAGGGCCTTGATGGCCAAGCCCGGCTATTTTGTTTCGCGCTGCAAAGCGCCCCATTGGGGGCGCGGCGGAAAATAGCCGGGCGCCGCCATTGCCGGGCCGCGCCGCTTGTGGGCCACCTGCCCTCTGAGAAGGCCGCAGGCGCAGGGCCTCTCCGCCGGGAGGGGCCGCGAGACACTGGGAAACCCGATCAGGGCGAGGCCGCACCGCCTGACGTGACGTGCGCGCTGTGCCGATCCAGCAACCGCGCTGCGTCTTCGGGATGAAGCTGCAACCGCAGCCGCGCGCGCAGGGCATCGACGCTATAGCGCCGCAGATCATCGTTGAAGTCGCCCAGCCGCGGGGTGAGGGACAGCGCCTCGATCCCGGCCGAGGCCGCCCGGTCCCGCAACCGCTCCCGCGCGCCTTCGCCCGCCGGGTCACGGTCGCGCAGCACATAAAGCCGCCGCAGCCCCGCCGGGAACTGGATTGCCGAGAGATGCCCCGCCGAGAGCGCGGCAAGGACGGGCATCCGGGGCAGCGCCATGCGCAGCGACAGAACGGTCTCGATCCCTTCGCCCGCCGCGAGCACATCCCGGGCCTGCCCGAAGCGCACCCCATGGCCCAGAAGCGCGCCCATCGCCCGGCGCGGCGTGTCGAGATCGGCCTTGCCCGCCCCGTCGGGTGCAAGCCAGGTGCGATGCACCCCGGTCAGCTGGCCGTCGAGATCGGTGATCGCCGCGACCATCGCCGGAAGCCGCCGGGTCGGCCCGCTGCCCGTGGGCCGATGATAGCAAGCCGGGTGGAAGCGCAGCGCGGGCAGATCGTCGGTTGGGGCGATCCCGCGCGCGCGCAGATAGGCCGCGACAGGCTTGCCCGGGATCGCCGTGCCCATGGCAAAGAGCCGCCGCGCGGCCTCGGTCGATCCGGGGTTGGTCGGGAGCCGGGACGTGTCCGGCCGCGCTACGGGTTCCGGCTGCGGCAGGCTCAGGAACCGGCGCGCTTCTTCGGCAACGTCCTTGAAGTCGGTCAGACCAAGGCTCTCGCGGATGATATCGAGCAGGTCGCCATGCTCGCCGCTTTGCGCATCCGTCCATTTGCCCGCAGCCCCCTTGCCGCGTTCCGGCCCGGTCAGCCGCACGAAGAGCGACCGGCCCGGCGTGCCGCGGGCGTCGCCGATCAGCCAGTAGCGGCCGGATTTCTTGCCCTCGGGCAGGTAATGGCGGCACACCGCCTCGGCGCAGTCAGCAAGGCGGGATGACAGCTCGGATGCATCGGCTCTGGTCATGGCAGAACCTCCCGCGCGGAACGATGCGCCTGCGGGGGCCGGGCGGTACAGTTTCTGGACATGGGATCACCCCGATATCGTGCAAGGGCCTGCGGGATACGGCGGGCTGCGGTCAGCCGAAGCGCCGCCCCTCGGCGGTGAAGCTGTGGTCATTGGCGCGGATCACCTCGTCGATTGCCGCGTCCGAGGTCAGGTAATCGTATTCCTTCTGCAACTGACGATAGAGCCAGTCGGCCAGATCTCGCAGCGCGTCGGCCACCACCTCCTCGGCATCGTAGGTCAACGCCTGCCCGGTCGGGCTGTCGCGGGTGACCTCGATCACCATGGATCGCGCGTGGCAGTAATGCCCGCGCAGGCTGGTCTCGGCGCGCAACTGGAAGAAGTTGCGCCGCTGCACCTGCTGCAGCGCCTCGGCGATGCGGTGCAGCTCGACGTCCTGCGGGGCATGGGCGCGGATGCGCGGCACTGCGCGCGGGGCGTAGCTGTACCAAGCTTCATAGGCCGCCCCGCCGCCCTGGCTCCAGAACCCGCGAAACCAGATGCAGGGCGCCTGCCGCGTGCCGCCACCATAGAGCCGGACCGACGTGGTCTTGAACCGCAGCCCGATCATGTCCGCGATCTGCTGGAAATCGTCATAGACGGCATCGTACCAGTCATGGTCGAAGCCGATCTCGCGATACCAGGCGCGCGCCCTGTCCTGCGCAAGCGCCTCCAGCTCGTCGAGGCGGTAGACGAGGGTCTCAATGATCCGGGGCATCGGCCGACCCTCCGGTCAGGTGGTCGGCCAGCCACCGGTCGGTGCTGGTCCAGGCCAGGGTCTCGCCGGTGGCGAGGTCCAGCAGATGCGCGCCACCCCCGAAGGCCCCGACCCGGGGTTTTGAGCAGGTCAGCGCGAACTGGAACCCCCAGGGGCCCGTCAGCCCGAAGGCCGCTGTGCATGCCCGGACGAATTCCACTACCGCCTGCGGATCGCCGGTCCCTGCGTCATGCATCCAGAGCATGCTACCGCCATGCTCGGGCACGATCGCAAGCGCGAAACCCTCCGAGGGCGGGTCCTCGGCGGCGGCATCCGCCATCATGG
>NZ_DSDD01000055.1:0-3398 GCF_011048875.1 Rhodovulum sp. | reverse complement strand
GCCTCGGTCGTCGAGGCGCCCAAATGCGGCGTGCAGACGACATTGGGCAGGTTGAACAGCACGTTCTCCTTCGCCGGTTCCTCGGCGAAGACGTCGAAGGCGGCGCCCGCGACATGGCCCGATTTCAGCATCTCGGCCAGTGCCACCTCGTCGACCAGCCCGCCGCGGGCGCAGTTGATGATGCGCACGCCCTTCTTGGTCCTGGCCAGGTTCTCGCGCGACAGGATATTCGCCGTCTTCTCGGTCAGCGGAACGTGCAGCGTGATGAAATCCGCCCGGTGCAGCAGTTCGTCCAGCTCGACCTTGGTCACGCCCAGCTTTTCGGCACGCTCTTCCGACAGGAACGGGTCATAGGCCAGCACCTTCATCTTCAGCCCGATGGCGCGGTCGGCCACGATCGAGCCGATATTGCCGCAGCCGATCAGGCCCAGCGTCTTGGCGGTCAGTTCGACGCCCATGAAGCGGGACTTTTCCCACTTGCCCGCATGGGTCGAGGCGTTGGCCTCGGGGATCTGGCGGGCGACCGCCATCATCATGGAAATCGCGTGCTCGGCCGTGGTGATCGAGTTGCCGAAGGGCGTGTTCATCACGATCACACCCTTCCTGGACGCGGCGTGGATGTCCACGTTGTCCACCCCGATCCCGGCGCGGCCGATGACCTTGAGGTTGGTGGCGGCCTCCAGCACCTTTTCGGTGACCTTGGTGGCCGAGCGGATGGCCAGCCCGTCATACTGGCCGATGGCGGCGATCAGCGCGTCCTTGTCCTTGCCCAGGTCGGGGCGGAAATCGACCTCGATCCCGCGGTTACGGAAGATCTGGACAGCGGTTTCGGACAGCGCGTCGGAAACGAGAACCTTGGGAGCCATTTTCGTGGTCCTTTGCAGAATGTCTGGGGAAAGAGGATGGGGGTGCCCCCACCCTTCAATGCGGTCTGTAGGGTGGGTGAAACCCACCGTCCCGGCTCAGGCGGCGGCCTGCGCGGCAATTTCGGCCTCGAAGGCCCATTCGATCCAGGGCATCAGGGCCGCGACATCCGCCGTTTCCACGGTGGCGCCGCACCAGATCCGCAGGCCCGCGGGCGCATCGCGATAGGCCCCGATATCCAGCGCCACGCCTTCCGTCTCCAGCCGCCTGGCGACGGCCTTGGCAAAGGCCGCGCCATCCGCGATGCGCGGGTCGGTGAATTTCAGGCAGACGCTGGTGTTCGACCGCGTCGCCGGATCCACCGCCAGGTTCTCGATCCAGGGCTTGCTGTCGACAAAGGACTGCACGGCGGCGAAATTCGCGTTCGACCGCGCGATCAGCGCAGGCAGCCCGCCGATGGATTTGCCCCAGGCCAGCGCCACAAGGTAATCCTCGACCGCCAGCATCGAGGGCGTGTTGATCGTCTCGCCCTCAAAAATGCCCTCGATCAGCTTGCCGCCCTTGGTCAGGCGAAAGATCTTCGGCAGCGGCCAGGCGGGGGTGTAGCTTTCCAGCCGCTCGACGGCGCGGGGGCCGAGGATCAGCATCCCGTGCGCACCCTCCCCGCCCATCACCTTTTGCCAGCTGAAGGTCGTGACATCCAGCTTGTCCCAGGGCAGGTCCATCGCGAAGGCCGCGCTGGTCGCGTCGCAGATCGTCAGGCCCTGACGGTCCGCCGGGATCGCGTCGCCATTCGGCACGCGCACGCCCGAGGTGGTGCCGTTCCAGGTGAACACCACGTCCTTGTCGAAATCGACCTGCGCGAAATCCACGATCTCGCCATAGGGCGCCTCGCGCACCGCGGCGTCCAGTTTCAGCTGCTTGACGACATCCGTGACCCAGCCTGCGCCGAAGCTTTCCCAGGCCAGCATCTCGACGCCGCGCGCACCCAGCAACGACCACATCGCCATTTCCACGGCGCCGGTGTCCGAGGCGGGCACGATGCCGATGCGGTACTCGGCGGGGATACCGAGGACCGCGCGGGTCTCCTCGATCGCGGCTTTCAGCCTGGCCTTGCCGATGGCAGCACGGTGCGACCGCCCCAAGGGCGCGTCAGCCAGCATGTCGAGCGAAAAGGCGGGGAGTTTGGCGCAGGGGCCAGAGGAGAAACGCGGATTTGCCGGCCGCGCAGCCGGAGTCTCGATGACCATCGATGCTATCCTTCCAGATAAGCGCCCCTCGTTGGGGAGGGGTGTCCCATCGCCGCCATTACGCCCCTTCCCCCTCTGGCGCAAGGGGCAAAGCTGCGCTATTGCGCCGCCTCAACGCCCAATCGCGACACGCGCGCAGCCGAACGGACCCCGCCCATGCATGTCATCACCCTGCTGACCGCGCCCGCCCGCCCGGCGCTCGACCCTGCGGCACTCGAGGCGCTGCGCAATGCCTGGGGCGGGGGCGCGGTGCTCTGGCTGGCGCCCGGTGTGGCCGCCGAATTCCCGGTCGAGACGCTCCCCGGCAATTTCCACGACATCTGGGCCGAGTTCCAGGCGCTGGGCGTCGATCTCGTGGCCCAGCCCGCCGAGGGGCGCCGGAAACGCATGCTGATCGCCGACATGGATTCCACCATGATCGGGCAGGAATGCATCGACGAACTCGCCGACGAGGCGGGCGTCGGCCCGCATGTGGCCGAGATCACCGCCCGCGCGATGAATGGCGAGCTCGATTTCGCAGGGGCGCTGCGCGAGCGCGTGGCCCTGCTCGCGGGCCTGCCTGCCGAAGTGGTCGACAAGGTTCTGTCCACCCGCATCACCCACACGCCCGGCGGCCGCGAGCTTGTTGCCACGATGAAGGCGAATGGCGCGCATTGCGTGCTGGTCTCGGGCGGCTTCACCAGCTTCGCCGCGCGCGTCGCCGCCGATCTGGGCTTCGACGAATACCGGGCCAACACGCTTCTGATCGAGGACGGAAAACTCACCGGCAAGGTCGCCGAACCCATCCTTGGGCGCGCGGCCAAGGTCTCGGCGCTCACCGGTATCTCCGCCCGGCTCGGGATCGCACCCGACCAGGTGATGGCCGTCGGCGACGGCGCGAACGATCTCGGCATGCTGGGGATCGCCGGGGCAGGCGTGGCGCTGCACGCCAAGCCCGCGGTCGCCGCGCAATGCGACATCCGCATCAACCATGGCGACCTGACCGCGCTGCTCCATATCCAGGGCTATGCAAGGGACGATTTCGCCGCCTGACCGGCCGGAAAGGCGCCAGGCCACGCCGCACCTGCCTTCTTCTGGCGTCAAATATCCCGGGGGTCCGGGGGCAGCGCCCCCGGCGGGTCGCCCTGGCGTCAGCCAGGGCGAAACCCCTCCCGCACCCCGCGCCTAGAGTCGACCGCGACCAAGTTGAATCTTTGGGATTCACACCCGGCGCAATTTCTGATTCATACTGACTGCCGTGAAGGAGGCGGCATGGATGGGGAAACCGTATTCTTCTGATTTGCG
>NZ_DSDD01000326.1:0-3404 GCF_011048875.1 Rhodovulum sp. | reverse complement strand
CGCGGACTCCGTCAGGGGCCAGGGCCCAGAACGCGACGGCGTCCCCGGGGCCTTCGGCGATGTCGTTGTGAAAGGGCGCGCGGTCCATCGTTTTCTTGCGCTCGATCAGGTGAAGATATGAGCAAGCTGCATCGCCTTGCCCATGTCGCCCTCGATCCGCAGCCTGCCCGTCATGAAGGCCGAGGTCGGGTTCAGATCGCCCTCCATCATGTCGCGGAACGTGTCGAGCGAGGCGGTCAGTGTCACCTCGGCGGGCGTGTCGGCGGCATGGGCCCCCTCGGAATCGACGATGATCGCGCCCTCGTCCTCGATCACGAACTTGGCGACGCCGTCGAAGCCCCCGTCGATCTTAGCGTTCAGGGTCTCGACTGCCTTTTCCATCACGTCGCTCATGGAAATCCTCCGATCGTGAATGCGGGGGATATCGCTTTTCCCGCTGGTTGATCTAGTCTGCTTCGTTATGGGCATGCGGTGGAACATTCTCAATCCTCTCGTCACGGCAATTTGCGCAGCATTCTGCCTCTCGGTCACCGCCTGGGCGGAAGACGACCGGGCGGGCGCGCTTCTGGACGAGTTGCAGCGACCCGATCTGCCGAACTGGAAACAGGTCGAGCGCGAGATCTGGGACGAATGGGCGAGATCCGGCTCGCCTTCGATGGATCTGCTGCTCAAGCGCGGGCGCGAGGCGATCACGGCGGGCGCGTTCGAGACCGCGATTGCGCATCTCACCGCGCTGACCGACCATGCGCCGGACTTCGCCGAAGGCTACAATGCGCGCGCGCTGGCCTATTTCCGGGCCGGGCTTTACGGGCCCGCCATTGCCGATCTGGCGCGCACGCTGGAACTCAACCCGCGCCATTTCGGCGCGCTTTCGGGGCTTGGCGCGATTCTCGAGGAGACCGGGCAGCTTGAGGCGGCCCGCGACGCCTATCTGGCAGCCCGCGCTATACATCCCCACGATCCCGACCTAGAACGAGCCGTCGAGCGGCTGGAGTTGCTGACCTCTGGCCGCACGCTCTGAGGCTGGGCGAAAGGGCAGAAGATGTCAGATCAGGCGAGGGTCGTTGCGGTCCTCGGGCCGACCAATACCGGCAAGACCCATTACGCGATCGAGCGCATGCTGGCGCACCGGACGGGTGTGATCGGCCTGCCGCTTCGGCTTCTGGCGCGCGAGGTCTATGACCGGATCGTTTCCTTGCGCGGGCCGTCCGTGGTGGCGCTGGTCACCGGCGAGGAACGGATCGTACCGGATCGCGCGCAATACTGGGTCTGCACGGTCGAGGCGATGCCGGTGGGCACGGGGGCCGATTTCCTGGCGGTGGACGAGATCCAGCTTTGCGCCGATCCCGAGCGCGGCCATGTCTTCACCGACAGGCTGCTGAACGCGCGCGGGCTGCACGAGACGCTGTTCCTGGGCGCCGACACGATGCGCAGCGCCATCGCTGCGCTGATCCCGCGCGCGCAATTCATGCGGCGCGAGCGGTTCTCGGATCTGTCCTACACCGGCTCGAAAAAGATCAGCCGGATGCCGCCGCGGTCGGCCATCGTCGGGTTTTCGGTCGGGAACGTCTATGCCATCGCCGAGTTGATCCGCCGCCAGAAGGGCGGCTGCGCGGTGGTGATGGGGGCGCTTTCCCCGCGCACCCGCAACGCCCAGGTCGAGCTTTACCAGAATGGCGATGTGGATTACCTGGTGGCGACGGACGCCATCGGGATGGGACTGAACCTCGACATCAAGCATGTCGCATTCTCCAGCCTGGCCAAGTTCGACGGCCGCCGGATGCGGCCCCTGCTACCGAACGAACTGGCCCAGATCGCGGGCCGCGCGGGGCGGCACACCCAGCCCGGCACGTTCGGCGTCACCGGCGAGGCGCGCCCGCTCGATGCGGAGGTCGCCGAGGCCATCGTCGAGAACCGCTTTGCCCCGGTGCGCAAGCTGGAATGGCGCAATTCCAGGCTGGATTTCATCAGCCCCGAGCGGCTGATCGCCGCGCTCGAGGCGCGCCCCGCGGGCGAATGGCTGACCCGCGGGCGCGAGGCCGACGATCTGCACGCGCTCAAGACGCTTTCGGCGCTGCCCGATCTGCGCGACCGCCTTGGGGATGCGCGCGACGTGAAACTTCTGTGGGATGTCTGCCGGATACCGGATTTCCGCGGCATTTCCCCGGTCGAACATACCGGCCTTCTGGAACGCATCTTCGGTTTCCTGCACCAGGGCGGGCGGGTGCCCGACGACTGGCTGGCGCGTCAGGTCAAGCGAATCGACCGGACAGACGGCGACATTGACACGCTTTCGAAACGGTTGGCCTATATCCGGACGTGGACTTATGTCGCGCAGCGATCGGGCTGGGTCGCGGACGAAGGCCATTGGCGGGGCCTCACCCGCGCGGTAGAAGACCGCCTGTCCGACGCGCTGCATGGCGCGCTGACGCAGAGATTTGTTGACCGGCGGACGAGCGTTCTCCTTCGCCGGTTGAGGCAGAAGGAGAGCCTTGTGGCCGAGGTGAACGACAAGGGTGAAGTGACGGTCGAGGGGCAGTTCGTCGGCCGTCTGGAGGGTTTCCGGTTCCGCCAGGATGCCTCGGCCAGCCCGGACGAGGCGCGCATGCTGCGCCAGGCGGCGCTGGCGGCTCTGGGCCCGGAATTCCACCTGCGCGCCGACCGCTTCTACAATTCGCCCGATACCGAGTTCGATTTCACCGAGCAGGGCGGGCTGGTGTGGGGCAACGATGCCGTGGGCAAGTTGCTGGCAGGCGCCGATCCGCTGAAACCCATGGTCGAGCCCTTCGTCGATGAAGAGGCCGGTGTCGAGGTGACCGAGAAGATCCGCCGCCGACTTCAGCATTTCATCGACCGCCGGGTGGCGACCCTGTTCGAGCCGCTCTTGAACCTGCAGCGCGACGAGGCGTTGACCGGACTGACCCGCGGCTTCGCCTTCCGTCTGGTCGAGGCGATGGGAATCCTGCCGCGCGATGGCGTCGTCCAGGAGGTCAAGGAACTGGACCAGGAAAGCCGCGGCGCGTTGCGCAAGCACGGCATCCGCTTTGGCCAGTTCACGATCTTCATGCCGCTTCTGCTGAAACCCGCGCCGACGCGGCTGCGGCTGGTGCTGTGGTCGCTGCATCGGGGGCTGGACGAGTTCCCCGAAAGCCCGCCGCCCGGTCTGGTGACGATCCCCTCTATCGAGGCGGTGCCGGTCGAGCATTACATACTGGCGGGCTACCGCCCGGCAGGCACGCGGGCGATCCGCATCGACATGCTGGAACGGCTTGCCGATCTGTTGCGCGCCGAGGATACCCGGGGCGGCTTCGAGGCAAAACCCGACATGCTCTCGATCACCGGCACCACGCTGGAACAGTTCGCCGACCTGATGCGGGGTCTGGGCTACAGCGCCGCGCGCGGCG
>NZ_DSDD01000113.1:0-3405 GCF_011048875.1 Rhodovulum sp. | reverse complement strand
TTATGGTGCTGGATCATCTGGCCCATGGCATTTCGGGCCGCGACGACCCGACGCTGGCCTATACCGAACATTCCGCGATGCTGGACGGGATCACCCGGATGCGGATGCAGGACCGGGCCTTTCGCGCCTATTTGATCGGGGGGGGCAGCTATTCGGTGCCGCGCATCTGGGCGGCGCGCGCGTCGGGTTCGGTGACGGTGGCCGAGATCGACCCGCAGGTGACGCAGGCGGCGGCGCGGGATTTCTGGTTCGACCCCGCCACGACCGAGGTGCTGCACGAGGACGCCCGCCGCGCGCTGAACAGGCGGCCCGAGGCGCGGTTCGACGTGGTGGTTGGCGACGCGTTCCACGACATCGCGGTGCCCGCGCATCTGGTGACGCGGGAATTCTTCGAACTGGTGCGCGACCGGCTGGTCGAGGATGGCATCTATGTGATGACGCTGATCGACCATGCCGACCGGCTGCGCGCACTGGCCGCCATCGTTGCGACGCTGCGCGAGGTGTTCCCCGCGGTCGAGGTCTGGACCGAGATGCGCCCGCCCCTGCCCGGCGAGCGGCGGGTCTTTGCGCTGGTGGCCGAGCAGACGCCAAGCCCGGTGCACGGCCTGACCCTGCGCGTGCCCGAGCCGCGCAGCTTCGGCGCACTGGACGACAGCTTCATCGAGGGGCTGCTGTCCGAACAGGCGCCGCCCGTGCTGACCGACGACTACGCGCCGATCGACCGGCTGCTGGGGCCGGGCAAGCTGATCGACTGAGGCTCAGGCGAACAGGTCGTGGCACAGCTCCAGCGCGTCGATCAGGACATCGACCTCGGCGCGGGTGTTGTACATCGCGAATGAGGCCCGGCAGGTGGCCGAAAGCCCCAGGTGATCCATCAGCGGACCCGCGCAGTGACTGCCCGCCCGGACCGCCACGCCCTTCTTGTCAAGCACGGTCGAGATGTCATGGGGATGCGCCGGGCCGTCCAGCGTGAACGAGAAGATCGCGCCCCGCTTCTCGGCCCGGCCCTGCACCTGCAGCCAGTTGAGACCGCCGAGCCGCGCCATCGCATAGGCGCCGATCTCCGCCTCATGGGCGGCGATCTTCTCCATCCCGATGCCCATCATGTAGTCGAGCGCCACGCCGAGGCCGATCTGCTGGACGATGCCGGGCGTGCCCGCCTCGAACTTCATCGGCGCGTCGGCATAGCTCACCGCGTCCTTGTGGACCTCGCGGATCATGTCGCCGCCGCCGATGAAGGGCCGCATCTCGGCCAGCCGCTCCTTGCGGATATGGATCGCGCCCGAACCCGAGGGACCGTAAAGCTTGTGCCCCGTGACAACATAGAAATCCGCCCCCAGCGCATCGACATCGACCGGCATGTGAACCGCGGCCTGGCTGCCATCGACCAGCACCGGCACGCCGCGCTCGCGCGCGCCCCGCACGATGGCGGCCACATCGACCACGGTGCCCAGCACATTCGACATATGCGTGACGGCAACCAGCCGGGTGCGCGGCCCGATCGCGTCAAGCACCGCCTGCGGATCCAGATTGCCCGCGCCGTCCACATCGACCCATTTCAGCACCACGCCCTGCCGTTCGCGCAGGAAATGCCAGGGCACGATATTGGCGTGATGCTCCATCACCGACAGAACGATCTCGTCCCCGGCCTCAAACCGGGGCGCGGCCCAGGCATAGCAGACAAGGTTGATCCCCTCGGTCGCGCCCGAGGTGAACACGATCTCGTCCTCGTCCGCAGCCCCCAGAAAGCGGGCGACGATCCCGCGCACGGCCTCGTATTTCTCGGTCGCGATATTGGAAAGCGTGTGCAGGCCCCGATGCACATTCGCGTATTCCTGCGCATAGGCCAGCGTCACCGCCTCGATCACCGCGCGGGGCTTTTGTGCCGAGGCGCCATTGTCGAGATAGACCAGCGGCTTGCCGTTCACGGTGCGGGACAGGATCGGGAAATCCGCGCGGATCTTCTCGACGTCATACATCCGAAAGCGCTCCGCCAAAGGTGATGCCGAGCAACGACATCAGGATGCTCATCCCGATCACGATCGCGAACATCGAGGCCAGGATCATGAAGAACGTCTTGAGCACCGAGGAAAAGCCGTGAAGAACAGCCACGAAATTGCTGAGAAGATAAAAGAAAAGCCCGATACCGAACATCCCCACCAGACCGGCCAGCGGCGGCAGGATCAGCAGGCTCGCGGTCTGCACCACCTGCAGCAACACCATGATGACCTGCAGCCAGACCGTTAGCGCCAGCGCACCCGCAAAGCTGCCGATGCCGCCAAAGAACCGTCCGATGCCGTAGACCGCATAGACCGTCACCACCAGAAGCCCGCCCTGCACCACCGCGATCAGCAGCGGGTTCTCGCCGAAGATCGGCAGCAGCGGGTTCATTGGTGTCGGCACCAGGTAATCGCCAATCCGGGTCAGCAGCACGCTGACCGCCACCACCGCCATCAGCGCCTGCCACAGCACGCCCTCCGGCAGGTCGAGCGCAAGCATGCGGCGCGCGCCTTCGCGGGGGTCGGTCACGGTGTCGCGCGCAAGCGCGAGCAGGAAGGGGAGGCTGTCGGACATGGAACGGTTTTCCTGAAACTCAGACACGGCCGCTTTTCTCGGCCTCGGCCAGAGACAACAACCAGATCGCCGCGAACGCAACCGTAAGAACCGACGCAATCAGGTTCGTGATCGCCCCCGCCCCCAGGAATCCTGCCAGAAGACCAAAGCCAAGGATCGCGGGCGACACCACCAGCAGCGTCCAGAACAGTGCCAGACGTGCGCCGTAGAACGTGCCCGCGCCGCCCAGCATCCGGGCAAAGAGGTGACTGAACGCCGCGATGCCATAGAAAAAAAGCGGCGCCAGAAACATCCAGCCAAACAGCGCCGCGCCCAGCAACGCCTCCAGCGGGACGGCGTCGCTCATCAGGGACTCGCGCATCAGCCGCGGCCATTGCGCCAAGAAGATCAGGAAACAGGCCAGCATCAGGTAGACCAGCGCGCGGTCCTCACGCTGACCGGCCTGTAACTGGCGGCGGAGCGCGGCGCGCGGGCTGCGCCACGTCGCCACGATTTCCTTGATGATCGACATCCTACCCCCTGTGGCGGGCCAGCCACAGGGCAAGCCGCTCGACGATCTCGCCGCGGATCTCCTCCGATTCGATCTCCTCGACCGCTTCGGCGATGAACGACAATACCATCATGTCGATCGCCTCGGCCCGCGGCACACCGCGCGAGCGCAGGTAGAACAGCGCCGTCTCGTCGATGGCCCCGCTGGTCGAACCATGCGAACAGGCGACGTCGTCGGCATGGATTTCCAGTTCCGGCTTGACCAGGAACTGGCTGTCCCCGTCCAGCAGCAGCGATTGCGAGAGCTGGTAGCCGTCGGTCTTCTGCGCGCCGGGCTGCACA
>NZ_DSDD01000322.1:0-3406 GCF_011048875.1 Rhodovulum sp. | reverse complement strand
CGCTATCTCCGGCACGCAGGATATGCTTCAACTTGATCGGAAACAACTCTAGCGGCGCTCACAGCACCGCCCCGTCGTGGCCGCCATCGCGCGAGGCGTGGCGCAGGATCGTGTCCTGGCCGGGGATATGTGGGAAGCCGCGGAAGTTCACGACGTTCCCGAACTTCGTGCTGCAGGTCGCGACACGCTTGTCGCAGCCCGCGCGGGCGAGGAAGCTGTCGCCCTCGGCGACAGGGCGCACCGGCGGCTCGAGCAGCGTCAGGATCGCCAGCCCGTCGACGAGATCGTGCGACAGCACTTCCGCCTGACGACCGGCATTGGCGCCGGAGGTCCATTCGACTGTCCCATGCGCAAACCATCCCGCCGCGAAGGTGCCGAGCCCCGAGGCCGTGAAGACCCGCTCGCGCAGGAGATCGGTGACCGCGCCCATGCCACGGAACGTTGCCGCGTCGAGGTTCACCCCGCAGCGCGTATCGCCCAGCGCGGCGTCGCACCCCGCCTGAAACGTCCGCCCGACAGTCTGCCCCAACACATGGGCGAGGCTGCGAACCTCTGCGACGAAGGCGACGCGCCCGCGCCGGACCTGACCGATGGCGCCCCGGCGAAGCAGCGCGCGCTGGCCGGGATCGGTCCAGTTCACCCGCCAGAGCTCGACCTCGGCATTGTCCCAGCGCCCGTCGAGAATGTCGGTCTCGGTAATGCGGTCCGAGGACAGCACGCCCTCGGCATCTTGCGCATCGACCGACAGGTCCGAACCGGATCGCACCTCCGACGCGGTGAACCCGCTCTCTGGCTCGAACTCGGTGCCCTCGAAGGCCAGCGTCCGGTCGTGATCGGTGAAACCGAAGCTGACGCCATCGGCACGCGTGATGCGCCAGCTCCAGGCCAGCGTCGTCGTCCCGTCGTCGAGATGGGCCTGAAGGGCGGGGTCGAGCTGCTTCATCTGCGGATCTCCAGAAGCGGGATGGAGGCGATGGACCCCAGCCGTTCGAGGTCGAGCGTCACGTCGAGCGTGTCGGTATCGAAGCGGACGGGGGTGTCGAAGTCGAGGCCTGCGGTGACGGGGACGCCTGCACCGGGGCCCGCGCCGAAGGTGACGACGCCGGTGGTGGTGTCGATCAACCAGCCCGACATCTGCTCGGTCCCGCCCAGCGCGATGCGCACAGTTCCGGCGACGGGTTTGATGACCGCCCGCGTCCAGGACTGCGGGCCGGAGGCGTAGCGCTTTGCCAACTGGAAGGCGGTCGTCGCGCCGTCGCCGGTACCGATCGCCTGGTCGGTGGGCGATGGCGTACCCGACGGCAGGCAGGACTTGTGATCGCCCCAGTCCTTGAAGCGGAAGCCGTGGAGCCGCCCGGCCCGCGCCTCGAAGAAAGCGACGACGGCCGCCAGATCATCGGCGCGGCGGATGCCGTAGGCGACGTCGTAGCGCCGCCGCGAATTGGCCCAGCTGGCGTTGCGTTCCTCGTCGCCAGAAGCCAGTTCAACAATCTGCGTGCGCCGCTCCGGCCCGCCGCGCGCGCCGCGGCTGATATTGTCCGGAAACCGGACCTCGTGGAACATCACATGCCCCTCCGCCCGAGCGAGACGGCGCGGGCGATGTCGGCGGCAACTTGCGTGCGGGACTGCCGGAAGCTCTCGGCGTCGCGCGCCATGATCGTGACGTTGACCCCGCCGCCCGCGCCGTAGCTCTGTGCCTCCCGCCGCGACAGCACCCGTTCGCCGCGTTGCAAGATCGCGGGCACCTCGTCATGGCGTAGCCCCGCCATGCCGCCGGAATGCATCCGGGGCGCAGCGGCGAAGGCCGTGGCCGGGACCATGCGCGAGGGCCCGGCCGATCCGACCATCCCGCCCGCATGGAGGACGTTGGCGTAGGTGAGTGGGGACCGTGGCCCCAGTGGGGCCGCGTAAGCCCCGCGAACGCCCGCCCCGGAGAACACGCCCGAAAGCGCATTGGCGATCGGTCCCAGGATGAACCGGCGCGCCGCCAGTTGGGCGAGATCCGCGAGCAGCGAGGTGACGAGGTCGCGGAAGTTCAGCTTGCCGGTCTTCACGAACTGGCCCACCGCGTTCTCCGCCGACTGGAAGGCGCCGACAAGGCTCTGGCCAATGTCGCCACCGATGTCGCGGGCCTTGCTGGCGTAGTCCGACAGAGCGGCGGTGACGGCCTGCCAGCCGGTGACGGCGGCCTCGGTGTCGGGCTCCGCCGCAGCAGCCGCAGCCCCGGCGGCCGCACCGGCACCCGTCGCGGCCCGTTCCGCATCGCCGAGCGCCGTCTCCAGCCGCTCGGCCGCGCCGGTGGCCTCGGTCAGCGCATCCGCGCTCGCCTCGTCGGTGCCGCGCACGGCATCGCGCAGCGCCTGCCAGCTTTCCAGAGGGGCGCGGGCTCCTTCGGCCAGATCGCGCGCGGCCCCGCGATAGAGGTTCGCGGACTCGAGCGCCCGGTTTGCCGCCTCGGTCAGTCCGAGATCAGGCGCAGTGAGCGGGTTGTCCTCGAACGCCCGGTCGAAGGCCGTCTGCGCGGCGGTGGTCGCGACCGTCGCCGCACCCTCGAAGCGGTTCTCGATCTCGCCCAGGTCGAGGTCCGGCACCAGCGAGATACGCCGCGCGGACCCGAGCGCTTCCAGCCCCTGGTTGATCCCGCCGATGAAGCCATTGATGCGCGAGACCACGCCGTTCAGCATCGCCTCGACGCCGTCGACGAGGCTGTTGGCCGCCTGGAACGCCAGATCGCCGATCGCGGCGGGCAGCAGGCCCCAGATCGCCTTGATCGCCTCGTAGGCGCCTTCGAAGGTGTTCGCGGCCATGTTGCCGAAAGCCACCACGCTCTCGATGGCGCTCTGCATGCCCGAGGCGGCGTCGGCCTTCAGGTCGAAGAACATCGCCGTGGCGGCCGCGCCCGCCGCTGCAGCCCCCATCCTGATCCGCTCCCAGACCTCTACGGCCAAGTCCTTCAGGAGCGACATCGCTTCGCCAAACCCGCCCGCGCCGGAGACAAGGCGGGTGAACTGATAGACGAGCTCGCCCGCGCCGACGATCAGCGCCCCGATGCCGGTCCGGATCAGCGCGCCCCGCAGCACGACCAGCGCCGTGGCGAGGCCACGGACCGAGAGGGCAGCAGCGGCCATCCCGGCAACCCAGCGACCGGCAAGGAAGGCGGCGAAGGTGGTGGCAATGGCGGCCAGGCGGCCAATGTTGTCGAAGAGACCGCGGATCGCGATGCCCAGCGGCCCGGTGCGGCTGGCGACCGCCGCCATGGCGTTGGCGACCGCTTCCAGCGCGGGGGCTTGTCTTACGACGATCACAGGCTCCCGGGTTAGAAGGGAGCCGCTGCCCGGCACCTTAAATATGCCGGGCAGCGGCGGCGGTTGGATCGTAATGGGCTGGGTCGTGATGGACCGTTCTG
>NZ_DSDD01000236.1:0-3417 GCF_011048875.1 Rhodovulum sp. | reverse complement strand
GGCGGAACTCGCGGGTGTCGGCATCCCAAACCAGTCCGCCGGGATTCGTGAGGGCCGCGAAACGGCGATTGAGGCTTCGGGTATTCATCCAGCGGGCCCAGGACCTGACCGGGATCAGGTGACTGTCGCCCAGACCATCGACCAGGACGAATTGCTCCACTCCGCCGCGATGGCCCAGAACGATATTGCTGGGGTTGAGGTCGTTGGCGCGGATGTGCAGGGTGTAGATGCGGCGCACGAAATTGTTCAATAACTCGAGATGCCGCGCGTCGAACGCGCCGGAGGCCAGCAAGCGGCGCAACGTCGGGCCCGGATTTCCGTCTCGGTCGCAGATATTCTCGACGATCATCCCCAGGCCCAGATCCGTCTGCACAAGCCCGCGCAGTTCGGAGATCGGAAGCGGTCCGGAATCGTCGGATTGCGTGATCTTGGCGCGCAGGTAGCAGGCGTATTCGCGGAACAGGAAGCGATAGGCCAGCGACGGGAAAAGCTGCCGGAGAAGGCGCTTGGCGGGCATGACCCGACTCTGGGCGCTGGCGCTGAGCAGAACCTTGACGAGGATCCCCGGATGGTCCTCGACAGAATAGATCGCGCGCCGGTTGCCATGTGCAATCGGCTCCTGCCCCTTTAATTGCAGGGGCTTTTCAACAAGTAACATATCTGATGTCACGGTGCTCCTCCTCGAACCTGCGGACATTACAATGCGGTCCTGGACGCGACAACTGACGAAAGGCGGGCCTTGCGGCACCTGCAATGGCGCTTCCCCTTGCAGGGGCTCTTGTCTAGTGTCCCGCCGAATCAGCAATGCGGGAGGGTCTGTTGGATAGCGCGCCGGGCAGCGTCACGCCGATGATGGCGCAATATCTGGAGATCAAGGCAGCGCATCCCGGGGCGCTTGTGTTCTACCGGATGGGCGATTTCTACGAGATGTTCTTTGAAGATGCCGTCGCCGCCGCCGCGGCGCTGGACATCGCGCTGACGAAACGCGGCAAGCATCAGGGCCAGGACATTCCGATGTGCGGCGTGCCGATCCATTCGTCTGAAAGTTACCTGCTGACCCTGATCCGCAAAGGGTTTCGCGTCGCGGTCTGCGAGCAACTGGAGGATCCGGCCGAGGCGAAGAAGCGCGGGTCCAAGGCGGTCGTGAAACGCGACGTGGTGCGGCTGGTCACGCCCGGCACGCTGACCGAGGACTCGCTGCTCGAGGCGCGGCGGCACAATTTCCTCGCGGCCTTCGCCGAGGTGCGGGACGCGGGCGCGCTCGCCTGGGTCGATATCTCGACAGGTGCCTTCCGGGTGACGGACTGCCCGCCCGTCCGGCTGGGGCCGGAACTGGCCCGTCTCGCGCCGCGCGAGGTGTTGCTGAGCGAGGCATCAGAGGCCGATTGGGCCGGAATAGTCACGGATTCCGGGGCCGCGCTCACGCCGCTGTCGCGGGCGACTTTCGACAGCATGTCGGCCGAAAGGCGGCTGGCCGCGTTGTTCGGGGTGGACACGCTGGACGGGTTCGGCAGCTTCGGTCGGGCCGAGATCGCCGCGATGGGGGCCATCGTCGACTATCTGGAGATCACGCAGAAGGGCAAGCTGCCGCTGCTGCGCCCCCCGGTGCGCGAGGCCGCGGGCGGCAGCGTCCAGATCGACGCGGCGACGCGGCGCAACCTGGAGCTGACCGCCAGCCTGTCGGGCGGGCGCGAGGGCAGCTTGCTGCACGCCATCGACCGCACCGTGACCGCGCCGGGCGCGCGGCTGCTGGAACGACGCATTTCCAGCCCCTCGCGGGATCTGGCCACGATCCACGCCCGGCTGGCCGCCGTGCGCGCGCTGGTCGAAGATGCGGGTCTTTGCAATGCGCTGCGCGATGCGCTGCGGAGATGCCCCGACATGGACCGCGCCCTGTCGCGCCTTGCGCTGGACCGGGGCGGCCCGCGCGATCTGGCCGCGATCCGCAACGGGCTGGCGCAGGCGGGGGCGGTGGCCTTGCACCTGTCGGGCGATCTGCCGGGGCTGCTGGCCGAGGCGCGCGGCGCGCTTCTGGGCCATGATGACCTGCACGATCTGCTGGACGCCGCGCTGATCGCCGAACCGCCGCTTCTGGTCCGCGACGGCGGCTTCATCGCGCCCGGTCACGATGCCGACCTGGACGACGCGCGCAAGCTGCGCGACGAGGGGCGCGGGGTGATCGCGGCGATGCAGGCGGAGTTCGCGCAGGAAACGGGCATCGCTTCGCTCAAGGTCAAACACAACAACGTGCTGGGCTATTTCATCGAGGTCACCGCGACCCATGCCGACCGGATGCTGTCACCGCCGCTGTCGGAACGCTTCATCCACCGTCAGACCACGGCGAATGCGGTGCGGTTTACAACGGTCGAACTGTCGGAACTCGAAACCCGAATCCTGAATGCCGGAAGCCGGGCACTGGAGATCGAAAAGCGGCTCTATGACGGCCTGAAAGCCGGGGTTCTGGCCAAGGCCGGGCCGGTCGGGCAGACCGCCACGGCACTGGCAGAGATCGACCTTGCGGCAGGGCTGGCCGATCTGGCCCGGGGCGAGAACTGGTGCGAGCCGAAGGTGGACGATAGCCGCGCCTTCGTGATCGAGGGCGGACGCCATCCGGTGGTGGAACGCGCCCTGCGCCGGCAAGGCGGTGCGCCATTTGTCGCCAACGACTGCGCCCTGTCGGATGGACGCGAGGGCGCGGCGATCTGGCTGCTGACCGGGCCGAACATGGCGGGCAAGTCGACCTTCCTGCGCCAGAATGCGCTGATCGCGCTCCTGGCGCAGGCGGGCAGCTTCGTGCCCGCGACGCGCGCCCATGTCGGGCTTGTCTCGCAGCTGTTCAGCCGGGTCGGCGCCTCTGACGACCTGGCACGCGGACGCTCGACCTTCATGGTCGAGATGGTGGAGACCGCCGCGATCCTGAACCAGGCGGACGACCGCGCGCTGGTGATCCTCGACGAGATCGGGCGCGGCACGGCGACCTGGGACGGGCTGTCGATCGCCTGGGCGACGCTGGAACATCTGCACGACGTCAACCGCTGCCGCGCGCTGTTCGCAACCCATTACCACGAACTGACTGCGCTTGCACACCGGCTGGCAGGCGTCGAGAACGCGACCGTGGCGGTGAAGGAATGGGAAGGCGATGTCATCTTCCTGCACGAGGTCCGCAAGGGCGCGGCGGACCGGTCCTACGGCGTGCAGGTTGCCCGCCTTGCCGGGCTGCCCGAGGCGGTCGTCGAACGGGCGCGGGTGGTTCTGGACGCGCTGGAAAGGGGCGAGCGCGAAGGTGGGCGCGCACAAAGGGGGCTGATCGACGATCTGCCACTGTTCTCGGCGGTCCGGGCCGCCCCGCCGCAGAACCGCCCTTCTGCCCTGGAACAGATGCTCGCCGAGGTGCATCCCGACGAGCTGTCCCCGCGC
>NZ_DSDD01000088.1:0-3421 GCF_011048875.1 Rhodovulum sp. | reverse complement strand
TGTGCGCCAAGGTCGTGCCCGTGGCGCCTGGCTATCTGTCGGTCGTGCAGTCGCGCGCGAAGGAATACTGCCACAAAACCGGGGCGCTCCTGATCCCGTTCGGTGCCGAAATCCCGGGCGCCGTGCAGGCGATCGCCGCGGCGGCGCAATCGAGCGGGCTCGATCCTGAAGAGGTCTGGTGCGCTGCCGGCTCAGGCGTGCTGGCCCGCGGGCTCGCCGCGGCCTAGCCGAACGCCCGCCGCCATGTTGTGCAGGTCGGCCGCGACCTCAGCCCGCGCGAGGTCGCCGGCGCGCAGGTTCACCGCTATCCGCTGGCGTTCGGGAAGGTGGCGATAACCACGCCGCCCTTCCCCAGCGATCCGCACTATGACGCGAAGGCCTGGGAGGTCTGCCTAACCCGGCATCGGCCGGGGCGCGTGGTGTTCTGGAACGTGGCGCCGATCGCGCGAGGCTAAGGTTGCCTTGTTTGCCACGCTGTATGTCGCTATACTGCGTCAGGGAGTGTGGAGACTGCATGCACATTGAATCCTTCGCCGAAAACGGCGTCTTTGCCCCGGCCCGCATCGCGGCCGTGCTCCGCACCACCAAGGACGAGGTGGCGCGGACGGTCGGGCTTGGTCGGGATGCGCTCATGCGTGCCGACCGGGTGCAGAGCCCGAAGACACAGAAGCGCCTGCGCGAGATGGTCGAGATCCTGAACCGGGTGGAGCCGCGCTTCGGCTCGGCGTTGATCGCCTATGCCTGGTATCGCTCAGAGCCGCTAGCGGGGTTCGGCGGGCTGACCGCCATGCAGCTGGTGCGCGACGGCCACGCGGCCGAGGTGATGGACTATATCGACGCCGTGGATGCCGGCGTGCATGCCTGACGCGGCATGCACTACGCGGGCCTTCTCTATCGCGCGCTGAACCCCGTTTATGCGCGCGAGCCGCTTTCGGGCGAAGGCGCGCGCCGCTACGGAGGCCGGTTCAACCCCAAGGGGATGCCGGCGCTTTACACCTCGCAAAGCGTGATGACCGCGATCCGCGAGGCCAACCAGATCGGGACGCTGCAACCCACAACGCTGGCGGCCTACGAGGCCGATGTCGGCCCGATCTTTGACACGACGGACCCCGCCGCGCTGGGCGAGGAAGGCATCACAGCCGAGCAGCTTGCTGCCGATGACTGGCGGCTGAAGATGCTGGCAGATGGCAAGGCACCGACGCAAGCGCTGGCCGAGAGGCTAAAGGCCGCGGGCTATGCCGGGATGCAGGTGCGCTCCTTTGCCAAGGGCGCGACGGGGCACGATCTGAACCTCGTGCTCTGGGTCTGGGGCGCGCAGTCGCCCACGCGGCTGCGGCTGGTTGATGACGAGGGGCGCTTGGGCTGAGGAGGCAATCGCGCCTCACCTCGTGTTGCGAGGCGGCGCCTTCAATGCAGCATATCCCCGAGCCCCATCCGCTCGAACGCGGCCTTCATCGCCGGGTCAAATCCGGGATCGATCTTCACGCTGCGGCCTCCGCGCGGGCCTCAAGGGCGATGACGCAGAGGTCGCGATAGCGGGCCATCGCCTTCGGGCTGGACGAGACCGGGTTGATCTCGAAGGCACGCAGGGCGTCGATATCGCCCGCGGCGGCAAGCTCGGTGAGCTTGGCAAGCTTGTTGCGGAACCGGGCGTGGGTCGGCGCGCTGAAATCCGGCGGTTCGGGCAGTTGCCCCTTGTGGGCCTCGGCTTCGAGCTTGTCGTAATCGATCCGCTTGCGCTTCGGCGCGGTGGGTTTCGGCTCTGTCTCGGCGCTGGGCATGGGCGCGGCCGCAATCGGGGCCGGCTCCTTCGGCCCGGTGTCGCGCCAGACGTAGCCCTTGGGCGTGCGCAGAACCTCGATCCGGTCATCGGGGATGCCGGCGCGCTGGGCGGCGCGGCGGGCGTTGAACT
Source organism: Rhodovulum sp. (assembly GCF_011048875.1). NCBI lineage: Bacteria > Pseudomonadati > Pseudomonadota > Alphaproteobacteria > Rhodobacterales > Paracoccaceae > Rhodovulum > Rhodovulum sp. The sequence goes on along the minus strand of NZ_DSDD01000088.1, from coordinate 1,509 downwards.
TCTTGGTGTAGATCTGCATCTCGGCTTGGTCCATGGCGGTTTGGGTGGCATCGGTGACAAGGGCCGAGCGGCCCTCGGGGGTGAGCGCGTAGATCATGGCGCGCTTGCCGTTGGCGATCTCCGCCTCAAGCCGGGCGGCGACCTTCTGAGCCTGCGGCAGGGTCGGGGCTTCGGCCCTGGCGTAGCGCCCCTGCCCCTGGAAAAGCGCGATCTCGAAGCGCTGGGCCTGGGCAATGATCCGGGCGGCGGCCTCGTCGGCGGGATGAACCTTTGCGGGCATGGGATGCTCCTTTCTTGGCTGGTTCGCGGTCTCACTCAGGCTCGACCGGCGGCACGGAGCAACTCCCAAGCCACTGAAAAGATGATGTTTTTGAACTGATGGGGCTCTCTCGGCGGGCATATGCCGCGCATCGCGGATGCAGCGAAAGCGCAGTGCGCAAGGCGATCGCCACCGGGCGGATTGCAACGGAAGCAGATGGCACGATCGACGCTGCGCGGGCCGATGCCATGTGGGACGCCCGCACCGATCCGGCCCAACAGCGCGGCGCCCATGCCAGGGCAACGGCGGCGGAAACCGCGGCCACGACCGCCACGGCGAAGGCCACGCTCAACAAGCCCGTGCCCCGGGCGGCGCTGGACGCGGTGAAGGACACGCTGCGCGAGGCGGGCAGCGAGCCCGGCGCGACCGAAGGTGGCGAAGTGTCGTTCGTCCGCGCCCGCATGGCGAACGAGGTGCTGAAGGCCCAGACCGCCCGGGTCCGGCTTCAGAAGATGAAGGGCGAGGTCGTGGATCGGGCTCGCGCCACGGCGATGGTGTTCGATCTGGCCCGGCGCGAGCGCGTTGCATGGGCAAACTGGCCGCCCCGGGTGGCGGCGCTGATGGCCGCAGAACTCGGCGTGGAGGCGCATCAGATGGAAACGGTTCTGGAACGGCATGTGCGCGTGCATCTGGGCGAACTGGCGGAGGTGAAGGTTGAACTCCGCTGAACCCTTCGAGGGCGCAGGCGATATCCGCCGCGCCTGGGCGCGGGGTCTGTCGCCCGATCCGGCGCTCACCGTATCGGAATGGGCAGACCGGCACCGGGTGCTGTCCTCGCGCGCGGCCTCCGAGGCCGGGCCGTATCGCACGAACCGCACGCCCTATATGCGCGCGATCATGGATGCACTGTCGCCGGCCAGCCCGGTGCAGCGCATCGTGTTCATGAAATCCGCCCAGGTCGGCGCCACGGAGGCCGGCAACAACTGGATCGGCTTCTGCATGCACCGCGCGCCGGGGCCCTTCCTGGCCGTGCAGCCCACGGTCGATCTGGCGAAACGCCTTTCGCAGCAACGGATCGAGCCGCTGATCGAGGAAAGTCCCGATCTGCGGGAACTGGTGCTGCCCTCGCGCTCGCGGGACGCCGGCAACACGGTGCTGGCGAAGCGGTTTCCCGGCGGTCAGCTGATCCTGACCGGGGCGAATTCGGCGGTGGGCCTGCGCTCGATGCCGGCGCGCTGGCTGTTTCTCGA
>NZ_DSDD01000490.1:0-3449 GCF_011048875.1 Rhodovulum sp. | reverse complement strand
TTCCTGTTCTGCCCGCTCCAGGTGCCGAATGACAGCCAGATCACCCTGTTCGCGGGCTGGGTCGGCAGCGTCGAGGGCATGATCGCGGCCCTTGCCCGCACCGCCCGCGCCCTGCCCGAAGGCTGGCATGTCCGGCTCAAGGAACACCCCTCGGCGCGCAGTTCGCTGGCCGATCCGCTGGCCCGTGCCGTGGCCGAGGCGGGCGGGCGGCTGGTGATCGACAACGCCACCGACAGCTTTGCCCAGCTTGCCGCCTCGCGGGGCGTTCTGACCATCAACTCCTCGATGGGGTTGCAGGCGTTCTTTCACGACAAGCCGGTGATCGTGCTGGGGCAGGCCTTCTTTGCCATCCCCGGCCTTGTGACCCCGGTCCATTCCGAGGCCGCACTGGCCCAGACGCTGGCCCATCCGCAGGCGCTGAGCTTCGATCCCGCGCTGCGCGCGGCCTTCATGTCCTGTCTCGACCTTGTCTATTACCCGCGCGTGAGCGAAGCCCCCGATGGCAGCATCACCATCGACCCCGACGCGCTGGCCCGGATGCTGGACGCCGCGCGGTCCGGAACGGCCCTTTCGCCCGGCGGCGCTTTCCTGTAAGGCTCCGCCCCGGGAATACACCCGACGCTGAAGGAAGAACCCGATGGGCTACAAGGTCGCCGTCGTCGGCGCCACGGGCAACGTGGGCCGCGAAATGCTGAACATCCTCGCCGAGCGCGAGTTTCCGGTGGACGAGATCGCCGTGCTTGCCTCGCGCCGCTCGCTCGGCACCGAATGCAGCTTTGGCGACCGAACCCTCAAGACCCAGGACCTGGAACAGTTCGACTTCACCGGCTGGGATATCGCGCTGTTCGCCATCGGCTCGGATGCGACCAAGGAATACGCCCCCAGGGCCGCCCGCGCGGGCTGCGTGGTGATCGACAACTCGTCGCTCTACCGCTACGACCCCGACGTGCCGCTGATCGTGCCGGAGGTTAATGCCGACGCGGTCATGGGCTATGCGAAGAAGAACATCATCGCCAATCCCAACTGTTCCACCGCGCAGATGGTGGTGGCGCTCAAGCCGCTGCATGACCGCGCGCGGATCAAGCGGGTGGTGGTCTCGACCTATCAATCCGTCTCCGGCTCGGGCAAGGAGGCGATGGACGAACTGTGGAACCAGACCAAGGGCATGTATGTGCCGGGGCAGGAAGTCGCGCCCAGCGTCTATCCCAAGCAGATCGCCTTCAACGTGATCCCGCAGATCGACGTCTTCCTCGATTCCGGCGAGACCAAGGAAGAATGGAAGATGGTCGCCGAGACCAAGACGATCATGGATCCCGCGATCAAGGTCACGGCGACCTGCGTGCGCGTGCCGGTCTTTGTCGGCCATTCCGAGGCTATCAATATCGAGTTCGAGGATTTCCTCGACGAGGACGAGGCGCGCGACATCCTGCGCGAGGCGCCCGGGGTCATGGTGATCGACAAGCGCGAGCCCGGCGGCTACGTCACGCCGGTCGAATGCGTGGGCGATTATGCCACCTTCGTCAGCCGCATCCGTCAGGATTCGACCATCGAGAACGGTCTGAACCTGTGGTGCGTCTCTGACAACCTGCGCAAGGGCGCGGCACTGAACGCGGTGCAGATCGCCGAGGTTCTGGGCCAGCGCGCGCTGAAGAAGGGGTGAGAGGCGGTCGGGGGCGCACGCCCCGGCAAACTCTCCGGTGGCGAGTTTGAGCCTCGAACGGGCGGAGCCCCGGGAAGGGTCCGGTCCGGACCGAACGGCCGGCCCTTGACGGCAGGACACGGCGCGGTGGCCCGGCCCCGCGCCGTTATTCGTTCCGGCGACTTTGCCCTTGCCAAGCCCTGGCCCCCTGCCGCACGCTGCACGTCGCAGCCCGCCTCCGGAGCGATCCCCATGCGCCGCCTTGCCCTTGCCTTGCCCTTCGCCCTGATCCCCGCCCCGCTTGTGGCCGAGGATTTTCCCCTGACCAGCGCGGTCAGCGCCGTCACGCTCTATCCGCAGGGCGCGACCGTCACGCGCGCGGTTCCCTATGACATCCCCGCCGGGCGTCACCGGTTGATCCTGACCGATCTGCCCGCCTCGACGCCGCTGCATGCGGTGCGCGTGGGCGTGACCGGCGCCACGCTGGGCGGCGTCACCACGCGCGCCGATTTCGTCCCGCCCCGCAGCGCCGAGAAGGGCGCCGCCCTTGCCGCCGCCGAGGCCGAGGTCGTGCGGCTGGAGGATGCGCTGCGCAGCGCCGAGGCCGACATCGCGGCGATCCGGCTTGAGGCCGAGGCGGCGCGCGCCCGCATCGCCTTTTACGAGCGGCTGGGGGCCACCGAATTGCCCCCCGGCACCGACATCGCCGCCCTTGCTGCCACCATCGGCGCGGGGACGCTGGAGGCGCTGCGTGCGGCCCATGCGGCCGAGCAACGCGCCGATACGGCCGACCGGGGGTTGAAGGACCTGCGCGAGGCGCTGACCCGGGCGCGGCAGGCGTTGGCGGCGCTTGTTCCCGAGGATGATGTTCGGGCGTTTCTGGCGGTGGACTTGTGGTCCGATGTGCCGGCCAGCGGCGATCTGAGCGTCAGCTATACCATCGCCGAGGCGGGCTGGATGCCGGTCTATGACCTGCGGCTGGACCGCGCCGCCGGGCAGCTGGAGATCGAGCGCGGGGCCTTCGTGACGCAGGACACGGGCGAGAACTGGGCCGGTGTGGCGCTGACTCTTTCGACCGTGCGCCCCTCGGAACGGACCGCGCCGGGCGAGGTCTGGCCGGACCTGCGCCGGATCGTCGATCCGGGCCAGGTGATGCCGCGACCTGGTGCGGCGCCGATGGCAGAGGCCGACATGGCGCGGGGGGGATTCGAACTGCCCGCGGCGCCCGCGCCGAAGGTCGAGGCGGTGGCGCAGGCCGATGCGCTGGCGGTCACCTATGCCTATCCGGATCCGGTCGATATCGCCGCGGGCGCGGACCGGGTGCGGCTGGCGCTGGGCGCGCTGACGGCCCCGGCCGAGATCTTTGTCCGCGCCGTTCCCTTGCGGGATTCCAATGGCTTCGTGGCTGCCAGCTTCGCCAATGAAAGCGGCGAGGTGATCCTGCCGACGGGCGAGGCGATGTTCCATCTGGACGGGCGTTTCGTGGGTCGGCAGGACCTGGCGCTGATCCCGGCGGGGGGCGAGGCGGAACTGGCCTTCGGTCCTGTCGAGGGGCTGCGCCTGAGCCGTGTCGTGACGCGCAGCGAGGGCGATCGGGGCGTGATCCGCAAGGCGACCGAATGGGCCGAGACCGTGCGGATCAGGGCCGAGAACCTGACCGCCGAACCGTGGTCCGTGCGGCTGACGGACCGGGTGCCCTATTCCGAACAGGAGGATCTGAAGATCACCTGGAGCGCCGATCCGCCGCCCGCCGGGACCGATCTGGACGACCGGCGCGGCGTGCTGGAATGGCGCTTCGATCTGGCCCCCG
>NZ_DSDD01000359.1:0-3460 GCF_011048875.1 Rhodovulum sp. | reverse complement strand
GCCGAGAACCGGGCGGCGCTGGAAGACCTGATCTCGGCCGATCCCGGCCTGCCGCTCGCCGTGGTCGAGGACGACACGCTGGGCCCGGGCCAGGCGCTGGTCTCGGCCGGAACTGCCGAAAGCGAAATCGACATCGACGGGATGCTGTCCGCGATCCGGACGGCGCTCGACGAATTCCTGACCACCCAAGAGGAGAGCCGCTGCCATGTCTGACCCCATGTCCGAGGATCCGGCCGCGGCGCCGGGCGCAAGGCTGCTCGACCAGGTGCCGATCGAGATCACGGTTTCGGTCGGCAAGGCCCGCCCGCTGCTGCGCGATCTGCTGCGGATCGAACGCGGCGGCGTGCTGCCGCTGGACCGCCGGATCGACGAACCGGTCGAGCTTTACATCGGCGACCGGCTGATCGCGCGCGGTGAATTGCAGGAGGTCGAGGGATCGCAGCCCGGCCAGATCGCGGTGCGGCTGACCGAGGTCATCGACACCGTGACGGGCGGCTGAGCGATGCGCGCGCCCCTGGCCCTTGCCGTGATCGCGCTGGCCGCGCTCGCCCTGCCGGCGGGCGCGCAGGAGATCTCGATCTCGCTCGGCGGCGAGGGCGGTTCGCTGGCGGGACGGGGCGTGCAGCTGATCCTGCTGATCACCGTGCTGAGCCTGGCACCCGGGCTGGCAATCATGGTGACCTGCTTTCCCTTCATCGTCACCGTTCTGGCGATCCTGCGCCAGGCGATCGGGTTGCAGCAATCGCCGCCCAACATGCTTCTGGTCAGCCTGGCGCTGTTCCTGACCTATTTCGTGATGGAACCGACCTTCACGCTGGCCTGGCAGGAGGGCGTGACCCCCCTGATCGAGGAAACGCTGCCGGTCGAAGAGGCGATCCCGCGCATCATCGACCCGTTCCGCGCCTTCATGGCGGCCCGGGCCGAGATCGACACCTTCGACGCGCTGGCCGCATTGCGGCCGCAGACCGATCCGGAGGTGCCGATGGCCGAGGCGCCGCTGTCGGTCCTGGTGCCCTCGTTCATGCTGAGCGAGATCGGCCGGGCCTTCGAGATCGGCTTCCTGATCTTCCTGCCCTTCCTGATCATCGACCTCGTGGTCGCGGCGATCCTGATGTCGATGGGCATGATGATGGTGCCGCCGGTGATGGTCTCGATGCCGTTCAAGCTGGCCTTCTTCGTTGTGGCCGATGGCTGGACGCTGATCTCCGAGGCGCTGGTGCGCGGTTATTTCCCGGGCGGATAGACCGCCGGGCCGAGGGCAGGGACCGGGCAGGCCCGCGCGGGCCATGATCGACTTCTGACCGCGAGGGCTGCAATGCGCGCCCGGTCGCGCCGACCCGCAGACCCCGGCGCCCTCTCGGCATCGCGCATGGCCCGTCGGGCAAGCGCCGTTTCTTGCAGAGACGTCCCCTCTTTCGAGAAAGCTGCTGTCATGGGGCGCGCCAGCGCGGTGGGCCCGAAGGCCGGGGGGGCGGGATGGCGCGGCGCATGCAAGGCGATCATGCCCGGCGCAAGGCGCATGAGCAGGATGGGTCGGGGGTGCAGCGTGACGGCAACGGGCGGGACGATGCCGCCCCGCGGCAATTGCCCCGCCCTCGGCATCCTGCGGATATCGAGGCGGGTTGTGCGGTTTCGCAGGGCCATGCCACCAAGCGCGCGCCGGAGCAGGGGCATCCGCATTGGGCGCAAGGGCTTGGGGCGTGATGTTCCGCCAGAGGACCGGCCCGCAGCGGGCGGCAGCGGGCGGTCCGGCCCGGTTCGCCCGGGCCGAGGGTCAACCGCACCGCGAAACCCGCGTGCTCAGCGCAGGTCGAACTCCGCGCGCTCAACGCAGGACGAAACCAGCGCGCTCAACGCACGACGAATTCCGCGTGCAGCGCGCCGGCGGCCTTGATGCTCTTGAGAATGTCGATCATGTCGCGCGGCGACACGCCCAGCGCGTTCAGCCCGGCCACAACCTCGGAGAGCGAGGCGCCTCCAGGCACCTCCGCAAGGCCAATCCCCGGCTCTTCCCGGATATCGGCCCGGGTCCGCGGCACGACCACGGTCTGCCCCAGCGCGAAGGGGTTGGGCTGGACGACCATCGGCTCTTCCTCGATCCGGAGCGTCAGGTTGCCCTGCGAGACGGCCACGCGCGAGATGCGCACGTCCTCGCCCATCACGATCGTGCCGGACCTCTGGTCGACGACGACGCGGGCCTTGCGCTGCGGCTCGACGGTGATGCCCTCGATGCGTTGCAGCGCATGGGCGGGCGACGGGGCCCGGGTTGCGCGGATGTCGAGCACGACCGTGCCCGAGTCGATCATGCGCGCCACGCCGCGCCCGTAATTGTTGTTGATCGCCGCCTCGATCCGGCCGGCGGTGGTGAAATCGGGACTGCGCAGCGCAAGCCGCAGCGAGGTCAGCGTGCTGAAGTCGAAATCGATCTCGCGCTCGACCCGGGCGCCGGAGGGAATGACGCCCGAGGTCGGAACCCCCTGGATCACGGTGGCGCCCTCGCCTTCGGCCGCGGCGCCGCCGGCGATCACGGTGCCCTGGGCCACGGCATAGATCTGGCCGTCCGCGGCGTTCAGCGGGGTCATCACCAGCGTCCCGCCCAACAGGCTCTTGGCATCGCCGATCGCCGAGACCGTCACGTCGATCTGCGAGCCCGCGCGCGAAAACGGTGGCAACTCGGCGGTGACGAAGACCGCGGCGACGTTCTTTGGACGGAACTGTTCGCCGGTAACGTTAACGCCGAGCCGTTCGAGAATGCCGGACATGATCTCTTCGGTGAAGGGGGCGTTGCGGATGCCGTCGCCCGAACCGTTCAGGCCGACCACGAGGCCGTAGCCCACCAGATCGTTGCCGCGCACGCCGTCGAACTCGACCAGATCCTTGATGCGGATCGGTGAGGCGAAGGCCGGAAAGGCAAGAGAGACGGCAAGAAGGACGGTCAGGATCCCGCGCATCATCTGAGGAAGTCCACCAGTTTGAGGCGCGAAAGGCGCGCGGTGATGGTATAGATCGTCTCGAGCTGGGTCTCGGCGGCCTTGAGTTCGCTTGCCGCATCGTAGGGGTCGACCGCAAGCATGTCGAGCCGGGCAAGCTCCAGCATCTGGCGGCTGGAGGCGTTCTCGGTCTTGATGGTCTCGACCTGCGCCTGGGCGGTGCCAACCTCGCCACGCAGGGCGGTGAGATCGGTGGCATTCGTCAGAAGCCCCCCACCAACGGCCACGGCCAGGGCCTTGCGCTGCACGAGGTCGCCGCCGAGGACGGTGTTGTCGGAGAGGAGCGCACCGGCGACCAGAAGCTTGAGCGTGTTCCGGATAGTGGGATCCGCCGCGGTCACGTCGAGGGCCAGGCTGTTGCGATCGTTCAGGCGCGCAGGCCCGACGGGGGTGTCCGATCCCAGATAGCCCAGGGTATCGAACCCGCCGCCCGGCGTCTCGAACCAGAGGTCGACCGCATCCAGCACATC
>NZ_DSDD01000033.1:0-3460 GCF_011048875.1 Rhodovulum sp. | reverse complement strand
GGTATTTTGGCCAAGAAGAAGCAGAAGGGCAGGGGCAGAACGGCGGCGGGGCGGCCTGCTGTCATGTTGCAAAAGCCGCTGGCGACGATCATATAGCCGCCAACGACAAGAGGGGCCGTCGATGAACTATCTCGAATTCGAAAAGCCGCTGGCCGAGATCGAGGGCAAGGCCGAGGAGTTGCGGGCGATGGCCCGGGCCAATACGGAGATGGATGTCGAGCAGGAGGCCGCTGCGCTCGACCGCAAGGCCGCCACGCTGTTGCAGGACCTCTACAAGAACCTGACGCCCTGGCGGAAATGCCAGGTGGCGCGCCACCCGGACCGGCCGCATTGCAGGGACTATGTAGAGGCGCTGTTCGCCGAATACACGCCGCTGGCGGGCGACCGGAACTTTGCCGAGGACAGTGCGGTGATGGGCGGCATCGCGCGGTTCGACGACCGCCCCGTGGTGGTGATCGGGCACGAGAAGGGGTTCGACACCAAGACCCGGCTCGAGCGCAATTTCGGCATGGCCCGGCCGGAGGGCTATCGCAAGGCGGTCCGCCTGATGGACATGGCCGACCGTTTCCGCGTGCCGGTCATCACGCTGGTCGATACCCCCGGCGCCTATCCCGGCAAGGGCGCCGAGGAGCGCGGCCAGTCCGAGGCGATCGCGCGGGCGACCGAGAAATGCCTGCAGATCGGCGTGCCTCTTCTCAGCGTCATCATCGGCGAGGGCGGATCGGGCGGCGCGGTCGCGTTCGCCACGGCCAATCGCGTCGCGATGCTGGAACATTCGGTCTATTCGGTGATCTCGCCCGAGGGCTGCGCTTCGATCCTGTGGAAGGATGCCGAGAAGATGCGTGAGGCGGCCGAGGCGCTGCGCCTGACCGCGCAGGATCTGCTGAAGCTGGGCGTGATCGACCGGATCATCGCCGAACCCCTGGGCGGCGCCCAGCGCGGGCGCGAGCAGACGATCGAGGCGGTCGGGCGAAACCTGCGCGTCATGTTCAAGGAACTCGACGGCCTGGACCGTGCCGCGCTGATTTCCGAGCGGCGGCGAAAGTTCCTCGACATGGGTTCGAAGGGGCTTGCCGCCTGAGGCGCGCTGCGCTGTCGCCGCAATTGTGGCGGTGGTTGCCATATTGTGGACACAGTTTTGCCGCCACGGTACCGTCATGCGGCTTGCGGCCCTGACCTCGTTCGGGGCACATCGCCCTTGTAGATGGGGGTATTCGCCATGCAGCAATTCGAGTTCGCCGTATTGCCGGCGCCGGGCCGGGTGGGCCGCAGCGGTGCGTTGCGCGGGGACCAGGCGTTTTCCGCGGCGCTGACCGAGATCATGAACGAGATGGGCGCGGGCGGCTGGGATTTCGCGGGCGCCGAGACGGTGCCCTGTCGGGTCGGGCGCTGGCCCCTTTCCCGCCGTGCCGACCGCCATGTGCTGGTGTTCCGCCGCGCCCGCGACTCCCGGCTCGACCGGATGGCGGCTTCCGAGCGCGGCGCGCCGCGCTATGACGACCCTATGGAGATCACGGTGCAGCCGCGCCGGGTCAGCACCGCCGGCAGCCCGCGCAATGTGCGCAAGCTGCGCCCGGTGCTCGACCCGATGCCGGCGCATGCCACCGCCGCCGAATAGGGGGGGTCAGTCCTCCGGTCGGAACCCCGCCTCGTGCATCAGTCGGTTCGAGGCGGTCTCGACCGCGCGCTGCAACTCGGCCATGAAGATATCCACCGGCTTGCCCGCCGGGATCCGCGGCAGGAACTCGACCACGGCCAGGCCGGGCTTGCGGTAGATGCCGGTGCGCGGCCAGAACACGCCGACATTCGTCGCGGCGGGCACGCAATCATGGCCGAACTGCTGGTACAGCACTCCGGCCCCCACCTTGTAGGGGCGATTCACGCCCGGCGCGACCCGGGTGCCCTGCGGATAGATGATGAGCTGGCCGGGCGCGTGCCGCCCGTTCGCCACACCCTCGACCATCTGGGCGATCGCCTGGCCGCGCTTGCCCCGGTCGACCGGCACGCAGCCGATGCGCATCGCGTACCATCCCAGGACCGGCGCCCATTTCAGCGATTGCTTCATGATGAAGCGTGGCCGCGGTACCGCGCTGACCAGCAGCAGGATATCGAAAAAAGACTGGTGCTTGGAGGCGATCAGCACCTCGTCCACCGGCGCCTTGCCGCGCACCTCGGACCGCAGGCCGACCATCCAGCGCGCGGTCCAGCGCACCCAGCGGGCATAATGGTGGATGGCATGAAAGGCAAATCTGCGCGAGACCAGCGTTGGCAGCATGTAGATCAGCCCAAAGACCGGCATCGCCAGATACATCTGCCCGACAAAAGCCAGCGAGCGCAGATATTGCACGGAGTGGCGCATCCTAGGTGATCCCTTTCAGAACCCGCATCGCCGTTATGCGCGTGGCGGCGAATGCCACAGCGGCGGCGATGGGCGGCAAAAGCAGCGGCACCAGCCAGTCGGTGCCGCGGAAGCCAAGACCCGCCAGCACCCCCGCCGCTGCATCGGCCCGCGGCAGCAGCGCCACCGCGAGCATCCCCAGCGCCATTCCGGCGGCGGTCCCCTCCAGCGCCCGGCGGGTGAAGCGGCGCACGAAGGCGCGCGCGATGAAGGCGTCACGGGCACCCACCAGCCGCAGCACCGCAATCACCCGGGCATTGGCGGCAAGGGCGGCATGGGCAGACAGCGCGATCATCGCCGCCATCGCCGCCCCGATCAGTCCGATCGCCAGCCAGCCCAGGAGCCGCAGCCGCCCCGCCGCCTCGACCAGCGGGCGCCGCCAGCGGCTGTGATCGTCCAGCACCGCACCCGGCGCCTCGCCCGCCAGCCGGAACCGCAGCGCTTCCGCATCCATGCCGGCCTCGGTCTCGGTCACCTCGATCAGCCGGGGCAGCGGCAGGGTATCCAGCGGCAGGTCGGGGCCGAACCAGGGCTCCAGCAGGGCGCGCTGTTCCTCGTCGGTGATCGCCCGGGCTGCGGCGACACCTGGCGTGGTGCGCAGGACCTCCAGTATTGCCTCGGTCTGGGCGGCCATCTGGCCCTCGGGGGCTGACAGCCGCACGGTCGCCGTGCGCGCCAGCGCCTCGTCCCAATGGTCCGCCAGCCGTCCCGCCGCCAGCGACAATGCCAGCGCAAAAACGGTCAGGAAGGCCATGGCCGCGGCCGTGAAGCGGGTCAGTTGTGCGGTGAAGCCCGAAGGCGGCACCACCCGGTCGGCGCGCGCGTCGCCCGCCATCAGCGCGGCCAGTGGGGCCAGCCGCCTCACAGTTCCGCCCCCGCCTGCTGCAATTGCTGCTCCTTGATTCGCAACACGCGCGCCGCGACCCGCGCCTTGGCCGCGCGGATCAGGTTCAGATCATGCGTCGCCACCAGGATCGCCTTGCCCATGCGGTTCAGTTCGACCAGCAATTGCAGGATGCGCAAGGACATTTCCCAGTCCACATTGCCGGTGGGCTCGTCGGC
>NZ_DSDD01000272.1:0-3463 GCF_011048875.1 Rhodovulum sp. | reverse complement strand
TGATCGGGGCGCGGGTGTCGGCCAGAAGGCGGCGCGCCTCGCCGATCTTGCGCTCGGCCAGCAGGTCCGAGGCGCTGCGCCCGCAGGTCTGGTTGCAAGTCCGCGTCAGATGCGTCGACGTCACGCCCAGGTCGGCGGCATAGCCCGCGACCGATTTGGCGGTACGGAAGTCCTTTTCGACCAGCGCGGCAAAGCCCGCAACCAGCCGTCTTGCAGAGACGGGCACGGATGTCACATCCTCGGCCAGTTCGATCTGACGCTCCAGCCAGACCGAGATCAGCCCCGCATAATGCCGGATCGCTCGCCGCGCGCCCGGGCGCTTTTGTGTCAACTCGCGGTCCAGGCCGTCCAGAAGCCCCGTGATCTCGACCTGCACCTGGCCGTCGCGGATGCGCAGATGGTGGGGCGTGTCAGGCAGGTCCAGATCGGCCATTCCCGGGAACATCACCGCCGAGCCATAGATCTGGCCCGCCATCTCGAATCCATGCATCGTGCGCGGCGGGATGAAGATCGCGTTATGCGGGCCGTAGCCGCGGGTAACGCCGGCCACGGTGATCCGGCCCTGGCCCTTGGTGATCCATAGAAGCTGCGGCGCGGAATAGCTGCGCATCGCCTCTGCCCGCCAGCGGCTGCCCTGTGTCAGGCGCGGGAACGGCACGATCCGGATGTCGGGAAACAGGCTCATGCGACAACTCCGCTGGGGAGGGCGCGGCAAAAGGGGCGCGTGGTCAGAAGGGGCAGGTTCGAATCAGGCAACGATTGACCGATTCGTGCCGCAGCGTAAAGCGAAAGAGGTTGGATTCGTCTCCGTTTCCGCCGGGCCTCTGTCAGGTGGCGGCGACCCGTCGCCATGCGCCCAGCTTGGAGCGGAACCAGGTGCGCTGGCGTTTTGCATATTGCCGGGAGGCGATCTTGGCGGCCGCAACGGCATCTTCCAGCGCCAACTCGCCGCGCAGATGGGCGACGAGTTCCGGCGCGCCGATGGCCCGTGCCGACAGCAGCCGCGTATCCCAGCGCGGCAGGTTCGCGCGCACCTCGTCCAGCGCGCCGTCGGCGATCATCGCGTCGAAACGGGTGTCGATCCGGGCGTTCAGCCAGTCCTTGCGGGCGTCGATGACCAGCGGCTGGGCGGCGGCCAGTGGCAGAAGCGGCGGTGGCGTGGCATCCTGCCACTCCGCCAGCCCCCGGCCGGTGGCGTGCAGCACCTCCCAGGCGCGCTGTATGCGGACGGGATTCTGCCGGTCGATCCGTGCGGCCGTCGTGGCGTCCAGTTCGGCCAGCAGTCCCGCGGCATCGCCGGCGGCGATCCGCGCATCGGCCTCGGCCCTTATCGCGGGTGGGGTGGCCGGGATCTCGGCCAGCCCCTCGGTCAGCGCCGTGAAGTAAAGCCCGGTGCCGCCAACGATGATCGGCCGGTCAGGACCGGCAAGGATCGGGACCAGTTCGCGCAGCCAGTGGCCGACGGAGTAATCCGCACGCCAGCTGACATGGCCATAAAGCACATGCGGCGCACGGTTTTCCTCGTCGGGGCTGGGGCGTGCAGTCAGCACGCGCCAGCCCTCGAACACCTGCAACGCATCGGCATTCACGATGACGCCGCCCTGTTCCTCCGCGATTGCCAGCGCCAGCGCCGACTTGCCGCTGGCGGTGGGTCCGGCGATCAGCACCGGGCGGGCAGGATCGAGTTCAGGCAGCTCCATGCGGGCGGGGGCCTCGTTCTGCGTTGAACCTGTCGGCCTTTTCCGACATTTTGCGCCCGACACAAGAGAACGGGCAGAGGCAGACCCTATGAACGACACCGGCGCCACGCAAGCGAAGCCCACATACAGGCGGGTGATGCTGAAAATCTCGGGCGAGGCGCTGATGGGCGACCAGGTCTACGGGCTGCACCCGCCAACTGTGGAACGCATCGCCCGAGAGGTGAAATCGGTGCGCGACCTCGGCGTCGAGATCTGCATGGTGATCGGCGGCGGCAACATCTTTCGCGGGCTTCAGGGCAGCGCGCAGGGGATGGAGCGCACGACCGCCGATTACATGGGGATGCTGGCCACCGTGATGAACGCGCTTGCGATGCAGTCCGCTCTGGAAGGCATGGGCGTCTTCTGCCGGGTCATCAGCGCAATCCGGATGGACGAGGTTTGCGAACCCTATATCCGCCGCCGTGCCGTGCGCCATCTGGAGAAGGGGCGGGTCTGCATCTTTGCCGCCGGAACCGGCAACCCTTACTTCACGACGGATACCGCCGCGACGCTGCGCGCGAACGAGATGGCCTGCGAGGCGATCTTCAAGGGCACCAAGGTCGATGGCGTCTATGACAAGGACCCGATGAAGGCTGCTGACGCCGTGCGCTATGACGACATCACCTATGATGACGTTCTCGTGAAGAACCTCAAGGTGATGGACGCCTCGGCGATCGCGCTGGCGCGCGACAACGACCTGCCGATCATCGTCTTCAGCCTGGACGAGCCCGGCGGCTTCCACGGCATCCTTGCCGGGGAAGGCACCTATACAATCGTGCACAGTTAGCGTTATAGCAATCTCTGCGCGCGACAACGAACCAATCAGAAGAGTTCAGACCGATGGCGGATGACGAGCTGGAAATCGACCTCGATGATCTTCAGCGCCGGATGGACGGCGCGATGGGCGCACTCAGGCATGAATTCGCCTCGCTGCGCACGGGGCGCGCATCGGCCTCGATGGTCGAGCCGATTCAGGTCGATGCCTATGGCGTGCTGACGCCGATCAACCAGGTGGCGACGGTGAACGTGCCGGAACCCCGTATGGTGACCATCAATGTCTGGGACAAGGCGCTGGTGAACAAGGTCGAGAAGGCCATCATGGAATCGGGACTGGGGATCAATCCGCAGACGAACGGCACCATCATCATGCTGCCGATTCCCGAACTGAACGAGGAACGCCGCCGCGAACTGACCCGTGTGGCAGCCCAATATGCCGAACATGCCCGTGTGGCGGTGCGCAATGTGCGCCGCGACGGCATGGAACAGATCAAGAAAGCCAAGAACGCGGGGATGAGCGAGGATGATCAGAAGATCTGGCATGACGAAATCCAGGCTCTGACCGACAGGCATATCGCCCTGATCGACAAGGCGCTCGAAAGCAAGCAGCAGGAAATCATGCAGGTCTGAGACCTGCCGGGTCGCAGAGGGGGCGGCGTGGCCGTGAAGGACAACCAGCATACCGGCCCGGCCCACGTGGCGGTGATCATGGACGGCAACGGCCGCTGGGCACAAATGCGCGGACGCCCGCGCCTTTTCGGTCATCAGGCGGGCGCGCGGCGCGTGCGCGAGATCCTCGAGGCATGTCCGGAACTCGGCATCCACTACCTGACCATCTTCGCCTTCTCGACCGAGAATTGGAAACGCACTCAGGCCGAGGTGACCGGGCTGATGACGCTTTTCCGCCGCTACATCCAGAAGGAAGCGCAGTCGCTTCTGGACAATGG
>NZ_DSDD01000141.1:0-3472 GCF_011048875.1 Rhodovulum sp. | reverse complement strand
GCAATGGGTGAGCCGCATCCATGTCGCGGCCGAGGCGGCGAAGGCGGCGGGCAGCTTCGAGGTCGCAATTGACGACGCCGAACCCAAATCCTCCTGATGACGGCGCGCGAGGTCGTCCTGCGCCTTGAGGGGATCACCAAGAGGTTCGGGAAGCTTGCCGCGAACGACGATGTCGCCTTCGCCCTGCATAGGGGCGAAGTCCTTGCGCTGCCGGGGGAAAACGGCGCGGGCAAGACCACGCTGATGAACATCCTGTTCGGCCATTACACCGCCGATGCAGGCACAGTCGAGGTGTTCGGCAAGGCGCTGCCCCCCGGTGCGCCCGGCGCGGCGCTGGCGGCGGGCGTGGGCCGCATCCCCGAGGATCGCCACGCCACCGGGTCCATCACCGATTTCACCCTGACCGAGAACGCGGTGCTGGAGGGCTATGCGCGGCAACCCTTCGCCCGGGCAGGCTGGATGGACCGGGGCCGCGCGCGCGGCCATGCCGAGGCGATCATCGCGAAATACGACATCCGCTGCCCCGGCCCCGAGGCGCGCATTCGGCTGCTGTCGGGGGGGCTGGCGGCGATGGCCGGATTTTCAGAGGTGGCGGGGCTGAGGGGCAGCCTGACGCTCGATCTGTCGCCGGGCTTTGGCCATACGGGCATCGTCGTGGCCATGCTGGCGCTGCTGCACCCGCTGGGCATCGTGGTCTCGGCGATCTTCGTGGCGGGGGTTTTCGTCGGGGCGAACTCGATAAGCCGGGCGGCCGAAATGCCCACCTATATCGCCGATATCTTGGTCGCCACGGCGCTGCTGTTCATGGTGCTGGCGATCCTGCTGACGCGCTTCCGGGTGGTGAGGGGCTGATGGAGGTCTTCGACATCCTGCTGTCGGCCAGCTTCTGGGCCGCGGTGCTGCGCATCGCCTCGCCGCTGATCCTTGCCACGATGGGCGAGCCGATCTGCGAACGCGCCGGCGTGCTGAACCTCGGGATCGAGGAGATCATGGTCTTCGGCGCGTTTGCGGGCTGGATGGCGGTCTATGCGGGGCTGGATCTGCATCGCGCTGGTGGTGTTCGGGGCCTGGATGCCGGGCAAGGCGCTTCTGTTCGCGGCCTTCGACGCCTTGCAGATCAGGATGCAGCAGACGCCGCTGGGCGCGGAGATCCCCTATCAGATGTTTCTGATGGTGCCTTACGTCCTGTCGATCCTGGCGCTGGTGCTGATGTCGCGCCGGGCCGAGGTGCCCGCGGCGCTGATGGTGCCCTATAATCGCGGAGACCGCTGAATGGCCGAGTTCGATATCCTTGTGCGGGGTGGCACCCTGCCAGACGGGCGCGTGGCCGATACCGACACGCGCGGCGACCGGATTGCGGCGATTGGCGATCTGGCGGGGTCCACCGCGCGCCGGGTGATCGAGGCCGCGGGCGATCTGGTCAGCCCGCCCTTCGTCGATCCGCATTTCCATCTGGATGCGACGCCGAGCTACGGCACGCCGCGGATCAACGCCTCGGGCACGCTGCTGGAGGGTATCGCGCTCTGGGGCGAGCTGAAGGCGCAGGCCACGGTCGAGGAGATGGTCGAGCGGGCGCGGGCCTGTTGCGACTGGGCGGGGAGCATGGGGCTGCCGGCGATCCGCAGCCATGTCGACACCTGCGATGACGACCTGAAGGGCGTGCAGGCGCTGCTGCATGTGCGGGACGTGGTGAAGCCCCGGCTCGACCTGCAACTGGTGGCCTTTCCGCAGGACGGGTTCTTTCGCGACCCCAATGCGCAGGCCAAGACGATCCGCGCGCTGGACATGGGCGTGGACGTGGTCGGCGGCATCCCGCATTCCGAGCGCAGTATGGAGGCGGGGCGCGAGTCCGTGCGGACGCTGTGCGAGATCGCGGCGGAACGGGGGCTGATGGTCGACATGCATTGCGACGAGACCGACGATCCGCCGAGCCGCCATGTCGAGACGCTGGCCTTCGAGACGCAGAGGCTGGGATTGCAGGGCCGCGTGGCGGGCAGTCACCTGACCTCGATGCACTCGATGGACAATTACTATGTCTCCAAGCTGTTGCCGCTGATGGCCGAGGCGGGGCTTGCCGCGATCCCCAACCCGCTGATCAATATCGTGTTGCAGGGTCGGCACGACACCTACCCCAAGCGGCGCGGCCTGACGCGGGTGAAGGAGATGCAGGCCCATGGCATCACGGTCGGCTGGGGGCAGGATTGCGTGCGCGATCCGTGGTATTCGCTGGGGACGGCCGACATGCTGGACGTGGCCTTCATGGGGCTGCATGTGGCGCAGATGACCGCGCCCGACGAGATGCGGTGCTGTTTCGACATGGTGACGGTCGAGAACGCAAGGATCCTGCATCTGGAGGGCTATGGCCTGCATGAGGGCGCGCGGGCCTCGCTGGTGGTGCTGGATGCGGGCGACCCGGTGGAGGCGATCCGTCTGCGCCCCGACCGGCTGGCGGTGATCGCCAGGGGCCGGGTGGTGGCCGAAAAGGCGCGCAACGACAGTCGGCTGGCGCTGGATGGGCGGCCCGCAAGTATGCGGCGGCGGCATCGGCCCGGCGCGGCGGGCTGAGAGGCCCCGGAAACGGCAAAGGCCCCACCAGGGCGGGGCCTTGTCGGATGGGCGGGTGCGCCCTGTCAGTTCTTCGGCTCGAAGCCCATGCGCGAGCCCATCGCCACCATGTCGGCCAGCATCTTGGCCGAGGCGTCGACGAGTTCCGCCTTGGCCTCAAGATGCGCGGCGCGGGCGGCGGCGATCATCTCCTCGATCATTTCCTGCGTGACCTCCTCGACCGCATGCGAGCGTTCGGCCAGCACGGTGGCGCGGTCAGTGGTGATCTCGGCGAAGCCGCCGGTGACGATGTATTTCTGGCTGCCCTTCTCGGTAAGGACCTCGAGCACGCCGGGGCGCAGGGTGGTGATCATCGGGGCGTGCTTGGGCAGCGCGGTCAGGTCGCCCTCGAAGCCCGGAATGACGACCTGAAGGGCGCGCTCCGAGGCGACGCGGCGCTCGGGCGCGACGAGGTCGAATTGCAGCGTGTCGGCCATGATGCCTCCTTGGAAAACGCGCGCCGGGCGGGTTCACCCGGCGCCTTGTGCCCGGTCAGGCGGCTTCGGCCGCCATCTTCTCGGCCTTGGCGATCACCTCGTCGATGCCGCCCACCATGTAGAAGGCAGCCTCGGGAAGGTGGTCGAACTCGCCCGCCACGACGCGCTTGAAGCTGTCGATGGTCTTTTCCAGGGGCACCTGCACCCCGTCCGAGCCGGTGAACACCTTGGCCACGTCGAAGGGCTGCGACAGGAAACGCTGGATCTTGCGGGCGCGGGACACGGTCAGCTTGTCCTCTTCGGACAGTTCGTCCATGCCGAGGATCGCGATGATGTCCTGCAGCGACTTGTAGCGTTGCAGGATGCCCTGCACGTCGCGCGCCACCTGGTAATGCTCTTCGCCGACGATCGCCGGATCGAGGATCCGCGAG
>NZ_DSDD01000192.1:0-3499 GCF_011048875.1 Rhodovulum sp. | reverse complement strand
CTTTTGCGGCGACTCGGGGTGCAGAACCGCACCCAGGCGGCGGTGCTGGTGGAAAGCGCCAATCGCGATCTGGGCACGGGGCTCGGCGATGCCGGCGCCCGCGCCTTCCTGAACCAGTAAGCCGGGACAATGCGAGACATGCGCGACAGGCCCGGGGCGGGCGCGGTCGGCGTGGGACTGTTCCGCGCCGCAGATCCCGCCGAGGCCGTGCGCGAGGCCGCCGCGCAGATCGACCTGTCGCAAAGCCGTTTCGTGCTGGTCTTCGTGCCGGACCGGCTCGCGCTCGATCCGCTGGCCGAGGGGCTGAATGCCGCGCTGGCGGGGCTTCCGGTCTTCGGCTGCACCACGGCGGGGCAGATCACGCCCGAAGGCTACGAGGACGAGGCGCTGATGATGCTGGCCTTCCCGCGGGCATATTTCCGCTGCGCGTCCATGCTGATCCGGCCGCTCGGTCGCTGCCCGATCGAGCGGGTTTCGGTCGATGCCCGGCGACTGGCGGCGCAGTTCTCGCATTCGGCGCATTGGAATCGATTGGCGCTGATCTTTGCCGACGGGCTGTCCAAGCAGGAAGACATGCTGGTGGCCGCGCTGGCTGCTGGCCTGGACGATCTGCCGGTCTTCGGCGGTTCGGCCGGGGATGGGCTGAGTTTTCGCCGGACGGCGGTTTTTCACGGTGGCGCCTTTCACAGCGACGCGGCACTGTTGATGCTGCTGGAAACCGACCTGGAATTTGCCGGGATCGGCTTCGACCATTTCCTGCCGACCGAGCATCTGATGGTGGTCACCGACGCGGTGCCCGAGGAACGCCTGGTGCTGGAACTGAACGGCGCGCCCGCGGCCGAGGAATATGCCCGTCTCGTTGGCCGCACGCTGGACGAGTTGTCGCCCGAAGTCTTTGCCGAGCATCCCGTTCTTGTCCGCAATCGTGGCCTTTACCATGTGCGCGCGATCCAGCGGGTAACGGATGCGGGCGCACTGGCTTTCCTGTCGGCGATCGACGACGGGTTTTTGCTGACGCTGGGCCAGGGGCAGGAGATCTTGCGCACCCTCGACCAGGGCCTTGATGTGACCGGCGCCGGGGGGCGCGCGCCGGATTTCATTCTCGGCTTCGACTGTGTTCTCAGGAAGCTGGAGATCGGGCAGAAGCAATTGACCGGCCGGGTCTCGGAGATTCTGCGTACGCGCCGCGTGCTGGGTTTCAACACATATGGCGAACAGCATTGCGGGGTGCATGTGAACCAGACCTTCGTGGCGTCGCCTTTTTCGAACCGCGTTTCAGGGCGTTGACATGATCGACCCGAATGTCCCACCCGAGGTGACGATCGAGCGCCAGGCCCGGATCATGGACGCGCTGGTCCGGCGTGCCAGCCGCCAGCACGAGGTGGGCGACTCGGCCTATGCGCTGTTCCAGTCGGCCGTGACGCTGCAAGGGCAGGTCTGGGCCAAGACCCGCGATCTGGAACGCACCTCGAGCGAACTGGAAATTGCGCGCTTCGACCGCGAGCAGACCCAGCGCCGCCTGACCGAGGCGCTGGACGCGATGGAGGGCGGGTTCGCGCTGTTCAACGAGGGGCGACTTCAGGTCTGCAACGATCTGTTCAGGTCGATCCTGCCCGATATCTCGGCGCGCATCTTGACCGGGCTGACGGTCGAGGACTATTTCCGCGCGCTGCAGACCAGCCGCCATCTGGCTGATCCCGACAGGGCCTGCCGCGACCTGGCCGAAGCGATCCGCGGGCCTGCGGGCGGCGCCAGCATGTCCTTCGTTCTGGAATTGCAGGCGGACCGCTGGTTCCAGATCAGCCAGCAGCGCACGCGGTCGGGCAACATTATCCTGTTGCAGACCGAGATCACCGACATCGTGCGCAAGAACCGGATGGAAAAGGATCTGCTGATCGACATGCAGGCCCATTACCTGCAGGCGGCCTTCGATCACATGAGCCTTGGCATCTGCACCTTTTCCCGCGCGGGCGAGGTGATGATCCGCGACGGCCGGTTCCGCGAGTTGCTGGGCCTTCCCTACACGCTGGTGCAGGATGGTACCGAGTTCACCACGATCCTGCGCCATATCCGCGACAACCGGCTGGTGGAAGAGGCCGACATTGCCGATATCGACCACTGGCCCGCCGAACTGCGCGGCGAGGGACGATTGCGCAAGCGGCTGCACCATGCCAGCGGACGGGTGCTGGACCTGCATGTGCATCTGCTGCCCGACCGCGGCTTCTTGGTCGACATCGCCGATGTGACGCTGGAATCGCGGGCGACCGAACTCCTGGAAAAGCGAGTGCGCGAGCGCACCCATGAACTGACCGAAGCGAATCGTCGTCTGCGTGAACAGCACGAGGAACAAAGACGCGTCGAGGAGGAATTGCGGCTGGCCAAGGAAGAGGTCGAGGCGGCGATGTCGTCCAAGACCCGGTTCCTGGCCGCGGCCAGCCATGACCTTCTGCAACCCGTCAACGCCGCCAAGCTGCTGATCTCGACCCTGGCCGAGATGGCAGAGGACACCGAAGTGGCCCGGCTGACCGATCGGCTTGCGGGGTCCTTCGCCTCGATGGAGTCGCTTCTGCATGCTCTGCTGGATATTTCACGCCTGGAAAGCACCGGCTCGGCGTTGACGCCGACGGAATTCTGTCTGGGGGCCGTGATGCGCAGCGTGGTCGAAGACCAGGCCATGGTCGCGGCGCAGAAGGGGCTGCGGCTCGACATGGTGCCCTGCTCTGCCTGGGTGCGCAGCGACCGGGAATTCCTGACGCGGTCGCTGCGCAACCTCGTGGTCAATGCAATCCAGTATACCGAACGGGGCCGCGTGCTGGTGGGGTGCCGGCGGCGCGGCGACAAGGTGGTGCTACAGGTCTGGGATACCGGCATCGGCATCCTGCCTGCCGACCACGCCCGAATCTTCGAGGAATTCGCCCGTGCCGCTAATGTTCCCCCCGGCTCCGGCATGGGTCTGGGGCTGTCGATCGTGGAACGCACCTGTCGCCATCCGGGACACCGGCTGTCGGTTCACTCGGAACCGGGGCGGGGTTCGGTCTTTTCGATCGAGATCGGGACCGTGCCCCCAAGGGACGATTGCCCCGGCGCGACCGGACCGGACCTGTCGGATGGCGAGGCGGACCTGAACCTTATCGTGCTGATTGTCGAGAACGATCCCGAGGTCCTGTTTGCCACCACGCAGAAGCTGGAAAGCTGGGGGGCGAGCGTGCTGGCCGCAGACTCGACCGTCGAGGCGGTGCGGCTGGTGGACGAGATCGGGATGGCACCGGACGTGATCCTGGCCGATTATCAACTGCATGGCGACGACACTGGGATCGCCGCGATCAAGGCCTTGAGGGCGGCGACGGGTAGCCACATCCCCGCGATCATGATCACCGCCGACCAGGGCGACGAGGTCCTGCGCGCTGGGCTGACAGAGGATTTCACGGTCCTGAGAAAGCCGGTGCAACTCTCGCGACTGCGGCCGCTGATCGACTGGAAGACCCGGGCGCCCGCGCCG
>NZ_DSDD01000066.1:0-3502 GCF_011048875.1 Rhodovulum sp. | reverse complement strand
GCCGATCACGATTTACGATCCGGTCGGCGCAATGGCCATGGTGCTGCTGTCCTGGTTCTCGGGGCTGGCGATCGGGATGGTCTTCCTGGCGGCGAAGCCCTGGGCGCCGGGCGTCGTCGGGCTGGCCTCGACGATCTTCCAGCGGCTGAACATGGTCGCGTCGGGCAAGATGTTCGTGGCCAACATGCTGCCCGGCTACATGCTGGCGCTGTTCGACTGGAACCCGCTGTTCCACTGCATCGACCAGGCGCGCGGTTTCACCTTCATCAACTACAGCGCGCATTTCACCTCGATCAGCTATCCGTTCTTCGTCAGCCTTGCGCTGATCATGCTGGGGCTGATGGCGGAGTTCTATACGCGAAAATTCGCCTCGGCGAGCTGGTACGCCCGCCGCTGAAGGCGCAGCTCAGGGCGCCGGACGGATGCCGGCACGCGCGCTCTGACCGGTGGCGTCGATCACCGACAGGGTTGCAAAGCCCGGACCCGGGGCGGGCAGCTGGATTTCGCGCAGCCGCAGGCCGGTCGCGACCGGGACACCGTCGACAAGCAGGATGAAGGGCGGCGTGCCGCCTTCCAGCCGGATGAGCAGCAGATCCAGCCCCGCGGCCAGCGTGGCCCCGTCGGAGGAGAAGGCAAGGCGTGGTCCGGCGCCCTGTGCGGTGCCAAAGCGGCGCAGCGGCTGGGGCAGGTCGGCATTGTCCGCGATCAGCGTGCCCGGCGGCGGGGGCGGCAGCGGATCGGGGGGGTCAGCCGCGCGAAAGCCTCGAACAGCAGCGGCGCGGCACTATCGGCGCCAAAGGAGCCGGGAAACGGCGTGCGATCCGGTCGACCCATCCACACCGCAATCACATGCGCCCCGTCGAACCCCACCGCCCAGGCATCGCGATGGCCGAAGGAGGTGCCGGTCTTGAAGGCGATCCGCCCCTGGGCCGCGGCGGGCGGCGCAGGCGTGCCGTGCAGGATGTCGGCCACCTGCCAGGCGGCCTCCTTCGTCAGGACCGGGGGGCCGGGGATGGCTGCGCCCGCGCCGGTCTGGCAGTGCAGCCCGACCGCGCGCCCGCCATTCGCAATCGCGGCATAGAGCCGCGCAAGGTCTTCGAGTGTCACGCCCAGCCCGCCCAGCGCCACGGCAAGGCCCGCCACCCCGCCGGGGATCGCGGGCGCGATCCCGGCACGTTCAAGCCCCGCGACCAGCCGCGCGGGTCCCAGCCCCTCGGCGAAGGCAAGGCCGTAGACCAGCGGTTTCAGCGTCGAGCCGGGCGAGCGGGGCGCGATGGTCACGTCCACATAGCCCGCCCGCGCGCTGTCGGTGAAATCGGGGCTGCCGAGATGGACGAGGATCTCGCCCGTGCGGTGATCGGCGACGATCAGCGCGGCCGAAACCGCGGGGCCGAGCGGGGCCACAATGCGGCGCAAGAGCGCCTCCAGCCGGGCCTGCAACCCCGCCTCCAGCGTCAGCCGGTGCAGCGCCGCGCCCGGATCGGCGGCGCGGGCCCTGTCGGCAAGATGCGGGGCCAGTGCCGGGAAGGGGTGGCGGGTCGTCGGGACAGGGGCGTGGATGGCAACCGCCAGCTCCTCGGCGCCCAGCAGGCCCGCCTGTGCCATGCGCGCCAGCACCCTGTCGCGCCCGGCGCGCGCGGCGGCTGGATCGCGGTCGGGCCTGCGGGCCTCGGGCGCCCGGGGCAGCGCGACCAGCAGCGCGGCCTCGGCCGGTGTCAGCCGCCGGGGCGGCTTGCCGAACCAGGCCAGGCTGTCCGCCCGCAGCCCTTCGAGATTTCCGTCGACGGGCGCGCGGTTCAGGTAAAGCGTCAGGATCTCGTCCTTGCCCAGCCGCCGCTCCAGCGCAAGCGCGACCCGCATCTGCCGCAGCTTGCCGCCCCAATGCCCGGTTCCGCTGTCCTCCAGCAACCGCGCCACCTGCATCGTCAGCGTCGAGCCACCCGAGACGACGCGGCCATGGCGGACCGCCTGCCCCGCCGCGCGCAGCAACGCCAGCGGGTCGATGTCCGGATGGCGGTAGAACCGCCGATCCTCGCGCGCGATCAGCATGGCCAGATAGCCCGGGTCCACCGCATCCAGGCTGGTCGCCAGCCGCCAGCGCATCGGTCCCGGTGTAGGCGCGCAGAAGAACCCCGGTGCTGTCCAGCACTTCGGCCGAGCTTTCGGCCCCCAGCACCGGCAGATCGGTTGCCGCAATCCAGCGATCCGCCGCATCCCGCGCCGCCGCGCTGATGAGCAGCACAGCGAGCAGGACCAGCGGCAGGCGCCCCATTCGCTGACCGTGGCGCGGCCTGCATCGGTCCAGGCGCGGCGGTCGGGGCGATACATGTCCTCGACGCTGGCGGCGGGGTGGCGATAGCTGCCCGGTGCGGTCGCGCGCAGGATACAGGCCAGCCGGATCGGGGCACCGGAACGCAGGTCGACCGCGGCCAGGAACCGGTCCTGCCGGAACTCGGCATGGGTCGCCTCGACGGTCGGCTCCAGCCAGTCCAGCGCGCGGACATCGCCCGCCCGCAGCAGGTTCGGATTGTCGATCTCGAACCCCGCGGGCAGCGGGTCGGCGATCATCAGTCGCGCCTTGGTCAGGGCGAAGGGCGTGACCTCGATCACCGTGACCAGCCGGGTTCCGGCGGGCACCGCATCCAGCGTCGCGGGCGCGCCATCAGGCGTGTAGTGGCGGCGGGTGATGGCGAATCCGTTGCCGTCGGCGGATTCGGGCGTGTCCGGCACGCCGAACGCGGTCAGCGTCAGGACCTCATCCGCGCCGCTGCCGTTTCCGATCACCGCCGGGGCGTCGCCGTCGCGCAAGAGCAACAACGGCCCGTCAAGCTGCGCACCATTCAGGGTGAAGCCCCCCGCCCCCGGCCGGTCGATCAGCGCATGGGCGGCCAGCAGCATCCAGGCTGCCTCTTGCGTGGACCGCGCGCGGCCCGGCACGGCGCCGTAACCGGCCAGCATTGTGCGGTTGACCGCCGCGCTGCCCGCCTCTGCCGCCAGCGCAAGAAGCCCGGCGGCATCGCGCAGATCGGTGCCGTAATCGGCGCGCCAGAGCGGTGGTTCCTCGGCCCCAATGCGCACCCCCATCCGGCCCGCGGCATGGGTGAACATCGCCTCGGCCCGCGCCGAATCGCCATAGGCGGCAAGCGCAGCGCCCAGTTGCCCGGCGGCCGGCGGGGTTGCAAAGGCGCGGCCCTTGACATCGGCGTAATAGCGCAGGTCCGCCATGGCCGCCGATCCCTCGCGCGCCAGCACCATCAGCGCATAGGTGATATCCTCGCCGCCCTCGTCGAAATCGGGGGCATAGGCGATGCGGTTGCGCAGATTGTCCAGCGCCGCGCGGAAGGCATGGGTGAGAACAGCAAAACCATTTGCGCGCGCCCGGCTGAGGAAATCGGTGACATAGGCATCCAGCCAGAAATCCCCCGCGTCCGGCCGCCAGAGCCCGAAACTGCCATTCGGCGCCTGATTGGCCAGCACCGCGGCGATGGCCTGGTCCACGCGG
>NZ_DSDD01000437.1:0-3531 GCF_011048875.1 Rhodovulum sp. | reverse complement strand
GTCTTGCCGCGGCCATGGCGCAGGCCGATCGCGTGGTCGGCGTCTACATGGCCGAGGTGCGGCCTGGCCCGTTCGGTCCGGTGCCCGTCGATTTCCGCGAACGGGTCCGCGCGCGCGGACCCGCCCCCTTCGCGCTGCCCGCCCAGGCCGCAGAATGACCCTCCGGGAGTAAGCCCATGTATGCCTATTCCGAGTTCGACGAGGATTTCGTCCGCGCCCGCGTGCGCCAGTTCCGCGACCAGGTGGAGCGCCGGATCGACGGCCGCCTGACCGAGGACGAGTTCCGCCCGCTGCGCCTGATGAACGGGCTTTACCTGCAACTGCATGCCTACATGCTGCGGGTGGCGATCCCCTATGGCACGCTGAACGCCCTCCAGATGCGCCAGCTTGCGATGATCGCCGAGCGTTGGGACCGCGGCTATGGCCATTTCACCACGCGCCAGAACATCCAGTTCAACTGGCCCCGGCTGCGCCTTGTGCGGCGGGGCGACGAGACGGGGTTCGAGGTCAGTGTGGGCGGCGGGCTGGGCCGGACGCCAATGCTGGGCCAGGTGATCCGCGACTTCCTGCCCGAGGCCGACCTGCTGCCCTATCTCGAGGCGATCCTGGGCGTCTACAACCGGCTTGATCGGCGGGACAACAAGTACAAGGCCCGCATCAAGATCGCCGTGCACGAGATCGGGCTTGAAACCCTGCGCGACGAGGTCGAGGTGCGCTTTGCCGAGACCCGGGCCGAGTTCGGCGGTGCCGACCGGGTGCTTCTGGCAGGAATCGCGGGCCATTTCGCCCCGCCCGCCCCGCCGGACGGCCCCGAGACGATCCCGCCGGGCAGCCCGGCCTTTCACGCCTGGTGCGACACGAACCTTGCCGCGCACCGGCGGGCGGATCATGCCATCGTCACCGTCTCGCTCAAGACGCCGGGTCAGGCGCCGGGGGATGCGAGTGCCTGGCAGATGCGGCTGCTCGCCGATCTGGCCGAGCGCTATGGCCATGACAAGATCCGGATCAGCCACCGCCAGAACGTGGTGCTGCCGCATATGCGCAAGGCCGACCTGCCGACGGTGTTCGCGGCGCTGGCGGATGCGGGGCTGGCGGCGACGAATGCCGGGCATCTCTCGGACATCATCGCCTGCCCGGGGCTGGATTATTGCGCGCTGGCCTCGGCCCGCTCGATCCCGGTTGCCCAACAGGTCGCGCAGCACTTCGAGGCGCTGAAGATCGAGCATGAGGTGGGTCCGCTCAGGCTGAACATCTCGGGCTGCATCAATGCCTGCGCGCATCACCATGTTGCCGAGATCGGCATCCTCGGGCTCGAACGCGCGGGGTCGAGACTTACCAGATCACGCCGGGTGGCGATCCGACCCAGAATGCCGCCATAGGCCAGCGCACCGGCCCTGGCTTTGCCGCGGACGAGATCGTGGGCGCGGTCGAGCGGATCGTTCTGGCCTATCTGAGGCTGCGGCGCGATGCCGACGAAAGCTTTGGCGAGGCATTCCGCAGGGTCGGGCTGGTGCCGTTCCAGCAGGTGCTTTACGAATGCAAGGCGCCCGACGATGCGGCGTGAGGCGATCTTCGATCCGGCCGAGGCGCGGGTGGCTGCGCTGAACGCCACGCTGTCCGGGGCGGTGCCCGAAACGGTGCTGGCCCATGTGCTGGCAGATTTCGCGGGCCGCATTGCGCTGGTGTCGTCCTTCGGCGCTGAATCGGTTGTGCTGTTGCACATGGTTTCGCGGATCGACAGGGCGCTGCCGGTTCTGTTTCTCGATACCGAACTCCTGTTCCCCGAGACGCTGGACTATCAGCGCGGGCTGGCGCAGCTGCTGGGGCTTACCGGGGTGCGGATGGTGCGGCCCGACGCACAGGCACCGGTGGCCGCCGATCCGGCGGGCAAGCTGCATCGCCACGATCCCGACGCCTGCTGTGCGATGCGCAAGACCCGCCCCCTGGAGGCGACGCTGGGCGGCTTCGGGTCATGGATCACCGGGCGCAAGCAGCATCAGACCGGCGCGCGCAGCGGCCTGTCGCTGTTCGAACTGGACGCGGGCGGCCGGGTCAAGGTCAACCCGCTGGTGCATTGGTCGGGCCAGGAGGTGCGCGATTACATCGACGCCCACGCCTTGCCGCGTCACTCGCTGGTCGGGTGCGACTATCCCTCGATCGGCTGCGCGCCCTGCACCAGCCCCGTGGCCACCGGCGAAAGTCTGCGGGCGGGCCGTTGGCGCGGCCAGGACAAGGAGGAATGCGGCATCCATTTTTCGGGCGGCCGCGCGGTCCGGCGGGCGGGTGCGGCATGAGCGGGGGTAATGTCGTGGTAACCGAAGCGGGGTTCGCGACGGTCGATCCGGACGAGGGTTTCGTGCCGCTGACGGCGCTGGGCGTGGCTGCGCCGGGCGCTGTCGACCTGCTGCCTGCCGACGATCCGGCGGCGCTGGCGCCCCATCTCGGACAGATCGCCGCGATCCGGGTTGCCTTTCCGGTCTTCTCGGACGGGCGCGGTTTCACGCTGGCGCGCGACCTTCGGCGGATGGGATTCAAGGGGCGGCTCAGGGCGGCGGGGCATCTGATCGCCGACCAGTACCCGATGGCACCGGCCTGCGGCTTCGATGAGGTCGAGATCGCCGCCGATCTAGCGGCACGGCAGACCGAGGCCGACTGGCAGCACGCGGCGCGGCGGAGTTCGGGATATCTGGACCGGCTGCGCGCCGCCCCGGCCTGAGACGGCGGCATCCCTGCCGGATGTGCGGCAAAGTTGCGCGGCGTCTTCGAGTTTTGCTATCCTCCCCGAGGGGAGGACTTTCACATGGACCAAGACACCGTTGCGCCAGGCGCCAGCCGCATCCGCGCGATTCTGGTGATCGACGATCACCCGCTGTACAGCGACGCGCTGGCGATGGCGCTGCGTCACGTCTTCGACGACCGCAAGATCCGCAGCGCGACCTCGCTGGGCGAGGGGCTGGCGTAGCTTGGCCCCGATTTCAGCCCGGATCTGGTGATGCTGGACCTCAAGCTTCCGGATGTGACCGGGCTTAGCGGGTTCCTGCGGTTGCGGGAGCGGATCCCCGATGTGCCGGTGCTGGTGATCTCGGCCCTGACCTCGGTCGAGGTGGTGCAGGCACTGATGGCGGCGGGCGCGGCGGGCTTCATTCCCAAGGATGCCGCAACCAACGACCTGAAGACGGCGCTGATCGAGATCCGGTCTGGCCGCCGCTATATTCGCCGGGATATCGAAATGCCGGCCAGGCGGCCAGGACAGAGGCGCGCATGCCCACAGTGCAGGAGGTCAGCCAGCGGATTGCGGAACTGACGCCGCAACAGGCGCGGATCATGAAGCTGATTTGCGCGGGCAAGCCGAACAAGCAGATCGCCCACTAACTGTCGTTGGCCGAAGCGACCGTCAAGGCGCATATAACGGCGCTTTTGCGGCGACTCGGGGTGCAGAACCGCACCCAGGCGGCGGTGCTGGTGGAAAGCGCCAATCGCGATCTGGGCACGGGGCTCGGCGATGCCGGCGCCCGCGCCTTCCTGAACCAG
>NZ_DSDD01000205.1:0-3534 GCF_011048875.1 Rhodovulum sp. | reverse complement strand
TAACTCCCCTCGAACCCCGCGAGCCCGACACGCGCAAGCGCCTTGGGGACAAGGTCGGCCTCGGCCGCCTCGATCCCGCCCATCAGGCCCAGTCGCACCACCTCGGCGACGGTGAACGGAAAGGCCAGCGGTGTGGCCTGCGGCAGCACCCCGCGCAGACCTGCGAGCACCCAGGGGCGAAGAGAGGACAGGTCCTGGCCGTTCAGCCGGACCCTTCCGTCCTGGGAGAGATCGCCCGTGAGGGCTCGCAGGAGCGTCGTCTTGCCCGATCCGTTCGGGCCGACGATGGCGGTCAGTTCGCCCGGTCGGGCGCGGAAATCGACCCCGTGCAGGATCTCGCGCCGGCCAAGGCGAACGGTGATGTCGGTGGCCTCCAGCATGGGCCTACAGGTCCAGCACGCCGCGCTGGCGCAGCAGGATCCACAGGAAGACCGGCCCGCCGAGCACCGCGGTGACAATGCCGATGGGCAGTTCGGCGGGGGCGATCACGATGCGGGCGATCACATCGGCCAGGATCAGCAACGCCGCTCCCAGAAGGGCCGCGTTCACCAGCAGATAGCGATGATCGGGCCCTGTCGCGAGGCGCAACAGATGCGGCACGACGATCCCGATGAAGCCGATCCCGCCCGACACGGCCACCGCCGCCCCGGTGGCGCCCGCGACGGTCAGGATCGCCACGGTCTTCAGCCGCTGGACCGGGATGCCGATGTGGAAGGCGGCGGCCTCGCCCAGCGCGAGCCCGTTCAGCCCGCGGGCCAGCGTCGGGGCGTAAAGAAGCGCCAGACACATCAGGGGCGCGGCGGCGGCGAGCTTGGTCCAGGTGGCGCCCGCGAGCGAACCAAGCCCCCAGAAGGTCAGGTCGCGCAACTGCGCGTCATCGGCCATGTAGACGAGGATGCCCGACAGCGCCCCGGCCAGCGCCCCCAGCGCGATGCCCCCGAGCAGCATGGTGGCAACCGAGGTCCGCCCCCGGCGCGTTGCGATACCGTAAAGCACCAGCGTCGAGGCCCAGCCGCCAAGGAACGCGGCCACCGGCACCGCATAATAGCCAAGCGCCGCCGCCAGTCCAGCGGGCAAGAACCCGCCCAGCACGATGGCCGAGATCGCGCCCAGCCCCGCGCCCGCGCTGACGCCCACGAGCCCCGGATCGGCCAGCGGGTTGCGAAACAACCCCTGCATGACCGCGCCCGAGACCGCCAGCGAGGCACCCACCAGCGCCCCCATGGCAAGCCGCGGCAGCCGGATCTCGAACAGCACCACCCGGTCGGCCACCGTCACCTCGCGCCCTGCCAGCAGGTCGGCCAGCACCGTCCAGGGCGACGTGCCCGCGGCACCGGTGGTCAGGCTGCAGGCGGCCACCGTCAGCAAGACCAGCGCCAGAAGGACCGTGGTCCGGCGGGCAAGCAAGGCACGGTCCCACGCGGCCGCCGTATCGGGGGAGATGACGACCATCGCTTCAGCTTCCCGCCCGGGCCAGCGCGTCCGAAAGATCGCGCACCGCCTGGGCCGTGCGCGGGCCGAAGCCCAGCAGGTAGAGCCCGTCCATCTGCACCAGCGCGCGGGCCGCGGCGGCCGGTGTGGTGCGGATCGCGGGATGGGACAGCACTTGGTCCGACATGTCCTCCGCCCCCTCGCGCGCCATCATCAGAATCACCTCGGGCGCGGCACGGGTCACGGCCTCATCGGTCAGCGGCTTGTAGCCCTCGAAATCCGTGACCGCGTTCTCGCCACCGGCAAGGCGAATGATCCCGTCGGCCGCGGTGTTTCGCCCGGCGGCCAGGATGCGCCCGCCCTGAACCGACATCACGAACATCACGCGGGGACGCGGCCCCCGGGCGGCCTGCGCCGTTGCCGCATCCAGCGCCGCGTCGACATCGGCGGCCAGCGCCGCGCCCTTTTCGGGCACGCCGAGCGCGGCGGCCACGGCCACGATCTTTGCCTGAACCGCATCACGGTCGTGGCCATCGGGAATCTCCACGAACGGGATCGCCGCGGCGCGGAGCAGGTCCACCGTCTCGGGTGGACCCGCGCCTTCCGTGGCAAGGATCAGATCAGGGTCCACCGACAGCACGCCCTCGGGCGCGAGACGCCGTGCATAGCCGATGTCGGGCAACTCGCGCACCGCGGGAGGAAAGGTCGAGGTCGTGTCGCGCGCAACCAGGCGGTCGGCTTCGCCCAGGGCCACGACGATCTCGGTAACGGCACCACCGATCGACACGATCCGGTCCGCCGCCTGCGCCGGACCCGCGAGGACCAGCGTCGCGAGAAGGGCGCGGATCATGCTGTGACCTCCTGCGCCAGGGTCGGCAGCGACGCCACCAGGTCGTCCCATGCCGGGGTATGGTCCACCTCGCCCACCCGCATGCCGAAGGCCTGCAGGATCAGCCCGCCGCTGGCGTCGAACGCCTCGACCGAGACGGCGGGCCCGCGCTTCGTCGGCTTGGTCACCGCCCAGACCTCGGCCACGTGGTCGCCGCGCAGGTGCAGGTTGAACGAAGGATCGAGGATGTTCAGCCATGGCCCGGTCGGCTTGACCGTGCGGATCGGGCCGCCATGGATCTCGATGCAGCCGCGATTGCCGACAAAGAGCATGAAGGGAAGTGCATCGGCGGCGAGCGCGTCCAGCAACCCGGCCATACAGCCGGGATCAAGCGGGCGCACGTAGGGCGCCCCCGCGATTCGGTAGGCGCCCAGCCGGTTCATCTTGAGCTTGCGCACCATCTGCAGGAACTGGTGGGTGTCGGTCAGACGGTCCCATTCGGCGCGCAGGCGCTCGGCCTTCGATGGGTCTGATTTCGCCGGCTCGACCGGGTCACGCCGGGCCAGCATCAGGTGGTCGGACTGGTCCTCCAGCCGCAGGCGCCCGACCAGGTCGGCCCATTCCGCATCGCGAGCCGACTTGTGCAGGTAGACCTTGTGCACCGCGTCCCCGGCGGCATCGAAGATCTGGATCGACCGGTGCAGCCCGCCGCCCTTTTCCTCTTCGACGGCGAAGCCGTGGACCCAGTGCTTCGGGAAAATGCGCAGGTCGATGGCGGGGCTCAGCACCATCGCGGCATGTGCGCCCGGCGTATAGGCGCCATAGGTGCCGGTTTTCTCGATCACTGCGCTGTCATTCCGCGTCAGCGCCGTGGCTGCGCCGAACCCCGGCATTGCGGCCATCAGCGCGTCCGGGTGCGCCGCGATCCGGGTCACACCGCTGCCCGTCCGGGCGTTCAGCACCTCGGCCTCGGCGATCCCCGAGCTGTTGGCCGGATCGGGGCTGCGCATGGTGGGTCTTTCCTGCCGGATGGCCCTGATCCGTTCCGGCGAAACCGCCTTGCCCTCTCCCATGGGAGGCTCCTTTCGCTGCGGGTGTCATGGAATGCGCCTGGCTGGCCGGGGCTGTCCCGGGCTCGCTGGATCGCGGGGCCGTTCATGCGGCCGTTAATGTTGACAGAAAGTATCAGATTAATCCGGCGATGCAAGCCCGTCTT
This sequence comes from Rhodovulum sp., assembly GCF_011048875.1. Taxonomy (NCBI): domain Bacteria; kingdom Pseudomonadati; phylum Pseudomonadota; class Alphaproteobacteria; order Rhodobacterales; family Paracoccaceae; genus Rhodovulum; species Rhodovulum sp. Next base: position 58 of record NZ_DSDD01000205.1, on the reverse strand, counting down.
GCGCCGAGGCAACGGGGGTTCAAGCCGTCCCTGTGCCTGGCGCCTTGGCGTTTGCGTG
>NZ_DSDD01000012.1:0-3540 GCF_011048875.1 Rhodovulum sp. | reverse complement strand
TGGCGGGCGGATGATGCCCTTTGCCCGGCGCAGCGCGGCGCGGCTGCCGGGCTGACGGCCTCAGCCGAACAGCCGCCAGCGCGCCTTGACGAGGCTCTGGATCACCAGCCCCAGATAGACCAGATCAAGCGCCAGGAAGAACAGCCAGGGCCGCGAGAAGCCAAGCCCGACCCCGATCACGGTGGCGAACATCATCGGCCCGATCAGGCGGCGCGGCACCCGGATTGCCTTGGGCGACAGCGTCTTGAGCTTGGAGATCATCAGAATCCCGACGATCCCCAGCCAGAGCGCCACGACAAGCGGCGCCTCGCGGAGATCGACCACGCCCGACAGTGTGGCAAAGGCGGGCAGAAGCCCCAGCATCGCCCCCGCGGGCGCCGGCACGCCCAGGAAATAGGGACTCGACTTGTCGTCTTCCTGCGGCTTGCCCGACATCACGTTGAACCGCGCCAGCCTGAGACAGGTCGCGGCGGCGAAGATCAGCACGAAGATCCAGCCGATCCCACCCGCGGGCGTCAGCAGGTAATGATAGATCAGCACCCCCGGCGAGACCCCGAAGCACAGGAAATCCGACAGCGAATCAAGCTGCGCGCCGATGTCCGAGGTCGCCTGAAGCCGCCGCGCGATCAGCCCGTCCAGCCCGTCGATCACCGCGGCCAGCAGGATCAGGAACACCGCCGTTGCGAAACGTTCGTCCATCGCGAAGCGGATCGAGGTCAGGCCAAGGCACATCCCGGACAGCGTGACCATGTTGGGCACGAGTTGCAGGAAGGGCACGCGCTCGCCATTGTCGGGACTTCGCGTGTTGAAGCGTGTCATGCGCCCCGGGCCCCCGCCGCATTCGTGCCGCCCAGATCGGCGATCACCGTCTCGCCCGCCACCATGGTCTGGCCAAGCGAGACCAGCGGCACCGCGCCCTCGGGCAGGTAGATGTCCAGCCGCGAGCCGAAGCGGATCAGCCCGAACCGCTCGCCCGTGGCAAGGTTCTGGCCCGCCGTAGTCCAGCACAGGATGCGCCGCGCCACCAGCCCCGCGATCTGGACCACGCCATAGCGCCGCCCATCCGCCATTTCCACGGCCAGCCCGTTGCGCTCGTTGTCCTCGGACGCCTTGTCGAGCGAGGCGTTCAGGAACTTGCCCGGCCGATAGGCGACCTTGGTGATCCGCCCCGCGGCGGGCAGCCGGTTCACATGGCAGTTGAAGACCGACATGAAGACGCAGATCCGCATCATCGGTGTATCGCCCAGTTCCAGTTCGGCGGGCGGCATGGCGGGCCCCATCAGCGAGACCAGCCCATCGGCGGGCGAAACCATGACGCCCGGCCGGTCGGGCACGACGCGCACCGGGTCGCGGAAGAAGTAATAGACCCACAGGGTCAGCCCCGCACAGACCCAGCCCAGCGGCGCCCAGATCAGAAAGGCGACCAGCGTGACCGCAAGCCCGATGGCGACGAATTTCCGGCCCTCGGGATGCATGGGCTTGACGAAGGTGGACAGCATCGAGACGGACATCGGGTCCCCTGTTTCGAAAGGTGATGCTCTGCTTAGCCCAGATGGGGCGGATTGAAAACGCCGGATCGGGTCGCAGGCCCCCTACCCGCCGCGCAGCGCCCGGCGCATGATCTTGCCCGTCGCCGTCATCGGCAGGCTGTCGGCCCGGATCACCTTGCGCGGGGCGACATGGGGGCTGACCTGGTCGCGGACGCGCTGGATCAGCGCCTCGGCCAGCCCTTCCCATTGCGCGCCCTCGCGCAACACCACATGGGCCACGACGATCTCGGTGCGCACCGGGTCGGGTTCGCCCACCACGGCGGCCATCACCACGTCGGGATGGCCCGTCAGGCAGGTTTCGATCTCGGTCGGCCCGATCCGGTAGCCCGCCGAGGTAATCACGTCATCATCGCGAGAGACATAGGTGAAATGGCCGCCCGCGTCGCAGATCCCCAGATCGCCCGTCCGCATCCACTCGCCCGAGAATTTCGCCGCCGTCTTGTCGGGCAGGCCCCAATAGCCCAGGAACATCGAGGCCGCCCCCCGGCGCACCGCGATCTCGCCCACCTCGCCCGGCGGCAAGGGCACCCCGTCCGCCCCGATGATCGCGACATCGAAACCGGGTGTCGCGCGGCCCATCGTGCCCGGCGGCGCGGTCATCATTTCGGGCACGCAGGTCACGACAAGGTTGCACTCGGTCTGGCCGTAGAACTCGCAGATCTCCAGCCCCAGCGCCTGCCGCCCCCAGGCCAGAAGGTCCGGCCCAAGGCTCTCGCCGCCCGAGCCGACGCTGCGCAAGCACACCCCCGGCGGCACTGGCGCCTGGCGCATCAGCTTCAGCGCGGTGGGCGGCAGGAACAGGTTGCGCACCTTCAGCCGGTCGATCAGGGCCCATGCCTCGGCCGCGTCGAACTTGCGCATCCGGCAGGCCACCAGCGGCACGCCGTAGTAAAGGCAGGGCATCGCCATATCCATCAGCCCGCCTATCCAGGCCCAGTCCGCGGGCGTCCAGCCGCAATCGCCGGCCTGCGGAAAGCCGCGATGGTGCAGCTCGATCGATGGCAGATGCCCGATCAGGAAGCGGTGGGCGTGCAAGGCGCCCTTGGGCGGGCCGGTGGTGCCCGAGGTGTAGATCAGCACCGCCGGATCCTCGGCCAGCGTATCGCGCGGGGCGGCGATCGGCGGGGCGGCGGCGATCTCGGCCCACAGGTCGCGGGCGGGACCGCCATCGACCGACAGCACATCCACCAGATCGGGCAGCCGGTCGCGCAGCGCGGCCAGCTTGGCCGCGCCCTCGGCATCGGTCACGGCCAGCCGCGCGCCGCTATCGGCCAGACGGTATTCCAGCGCGTCCGGCCCGAACAGCGTGAACAGCGGCAGCACGATGGCGCCCAGCTTCATCGCAGCGAAATGGGCCACCAGCACCGCGGGCGATTGCGCCAGCAGCACCGCCACCCGGTCGCCCGGCCCCACGCCCGAGGCCGCCATCACGCTGGCCAGCCGGTCCGAGGCATCCCCGAGCGCACCATGGCTCCATTCCCGGTCGCCATCCGAGGCGTCGATCACCGCAACCCGGCCGGGATCGCGTTCGGCCCAGTCGTCGCAACAGGCGCGCGCGATGTTGAACCGCTCTGGCACGGGCCAGCGGAACCCCACGCGCAGCGCGTCCCAGTCGCGCTGGTCGGGCAGAAACCTGCGCTCGCTCATCGGATCATTGCGCGGCATGGATCGCGATCTCGCGCAGCGCGGTCAACGGCACGCCCAGCGCCCGCATCGCCGGCAGCGACACCAGCGTGCCCGCACCCGGGGCGGCATCGCGCGGGCGCAGTTCCACCTGCACGCTGATCCCCGTCACCGGATCGACCAGCCGGCCCGGCCGGACCCGCGTGACCAGCGGCGTCACCGCCCAGAACCCCGGATCGGTCGGATCGCCAAGGCTGGCCACGCCGAGCCCCAGCCGCGCATCGCCCCCGCGCGGGGCGGCGCGCGCCGCTTCGCGCTGGGCGGGCGTCGTCGTGTCGAACTCCTCGGCGGTGCGCGCCTGCGGCGG
>NZ_DSDD01000401.1:0-3550 GCF_011048875.1 Rhodovulum sp. | reverse complement strand
GCTGTCGCGCGCGCAATCCGCATCCTGCGGCCCGCCGCACTGGCCGACATACCCTCATCCAGAGCGGCTACAAACCGCTGGCGCAAATCAGAAGAATACGGTTTCCCCATCCATGCCGACCCCTTCACGGTAGTCAGCATGAATCAGAAATCACCCCGGATGTGAATCCCAAGGATTCAACTCGGTCGCGGCCGACTCTAGCCCTCGGGATACCATCCGCAATCCCGCCTGGCCATCGCCCCGGTCATCGGCCAGTCGGAACCGTTGCCTGCGCGCGCTCGGTTCCACCGCAAGCTGGTGCAGGGCCGCGGTATCTGCCTTGGCCGCGGTCGCCATTCCCGAATCCTGCCGCGTTGCGCGGTCGAGCCTCTCGATGGCGATGGAAATCTCGCCAAGGCCCAGGGATTGTTCGCCTATGCCGGAGGCGATTGCGGATGGCGAGGATTGCCATGTCCTGCGCCTCCCGGGCCGCGTCGTCGGTCGGGACATGTATGCGCGCAAGCCGGGTCAGGTCGTCGCTGGACTGGCGCAGTTCGTCGGCGAGAAGGTAGGTAGTCTGGCGCTTGATCCAGGCGTCGCGGACTGCGGCGTCGGCCTGCTGCATCCGGCTGCTGCCGACGATCATGCATCCCACCGCCGGGCGGCCAGCGCCAGCATGAGACCTCAGGCGATGCGAATTCCTGCGGCTCCGAACATGGTGTGGCCATTGGTTGCGTCTTCGATCTGCCCGACACGTGGGCAGGAAAGCTTTCCGAAAGCCCAAGCGGCGCAACCTTTCTCCGCCGCGCGCTTGTCAGCGAAAGGCGTTCGCGCTATAAGCCCCCATCCCGAGAAAGAGTCGCCCCGGCCCGGTTTTCGGGATCGGAGCGCTCTTTGGCGCGGGGCCATCAAAGACCGGCGGACCCAACCGCCAGGCCGGAAACAATCGCAAAGGACCACTTGAACCGAATGGCTACCAAAGCATCCATGGAGGATTTCGAAGCCCTCCTGAACGAAAGCTTCGAGATGGACACGCCTGCCGAGGGCAGCGTCGTCAAGGGCAAGGTCATCGCCATCGAGGCGGGCCAGGCCATCATCGATGTCGGCTACAAGATGGAAGGCCGCGTCGATCTCAAGGAATTCACCAATCCGGGCCAGGCCCCCGACATCGCCGTGGGCGACGAGGTCGAGGTCTATCTCGACCGGGTCGAGAACGCGCGTGGCGAGGCCTCGATCAGCCGTGACAAGGCCCGCCGCGAAGAGGCGTGGGACCGGCTCGAGAAGGCCTATGCCGAGGATGCCCGCGTCGAGGGCGCGATCTTCGGCCGCGTCAAGGGCGGCTTTACCGTCGATCTGGGCGGCGCCGTGGCGTTCCTGCCGGGCAGCCAGGTCGATGTGCGCCCGGTGCGCGATGCCGGCCCGCTGATGGGTCTGAAGCAGCCGTTCCAGATCCTCAAGATGGACCGCCGCCGTGGCAACATCGTGGTCAGCCGCCGCGCCATCCTGGAAGAGAGCCGTGCCGAGCAGCGCGCCGAGATCATTGGCAAGCTGACCGAGGGCGACGCAATCGACGGCGTGGTCAAGAACATCACCGAATACGGCGCCTTCGTCGATCTGGGCGGTGTGGACGGCCTGCTGCACGTCACCGACATGGCCTGGCGCCGGGTCAACCACCCCTCCGAGATCCTGTCGATCGGCGAGACCGTGAAGGTCCAGGTCATCAAGATCAACAAGGAAACCCACCGCATCAGCCTGGGCATGAAGCAGCTTCAGGACGACCCGTGGGATTCGGTCGAGGCCAAGTTCCCGCTGGGATCCGTCCACAAGGGCCGCGTGACCAACATCACCGATTACGGTGCCTTCGTGGAGCTGGAACCGGGTGTCGAGGGTCTGGTCCACGTCTCGGAAATGTCCTGGACCAAGAAGAACGTCCATCCCGGCAAGATCGTCTCGACCAGCCAGGAAGTCGACGTCATGGTGCTGGAGATCGACACCGCCAAGCGCCGCGTGTCGCTGGGTCTCAAGCAGTGCATGCGCAACCCGTGGGAAGTCTTTGCCGAGACCCATCCCGTGGGTACCGAGGTCGAGGGCGAGGTCAAGAACATCACCGAATTCGGTCTGTTCATCGGTCTCGAGCACGACATCGACGGCATGGTGCACCTCTCCGATCTCAGCTGGGACCAGCGCGGCGAGGAGGCGATCCAGGATTACCGCAAGGGCGACATGGTCAAGGCCGTCGTCACCGAGGTCGACGTCGAGAAGGAGCGCATATCGCTCTCGGTCAAGGCGCTGGACGGCGACCCGTTCGCCGACGCCGTGGGCGGCGTCAAGCGCGGCTCGATCATCACCGTGACCGTCACCGCGATCGAGGATGGCGGGATCGAGGTGGAATACGAGGGCATGAAGTCGTTCATTCGCCGATCGGATCTGTCGCGTGACCGGTCGGAACAGCGCCCCGAGCGGTTCCAGGTCGGCGACAAGGTGGATGTCCGCGTGACCAATATCGACGCCAAGTCGCGCCGTCTGGGCCTGTCGATCAAGGCCCGCGAGATCGCGGAGGAGAAAGAGGCCGTCGAACAGTATGGCAGCTCGGACTCTGGGGCCTCGCTGGGCGACATCCTGGGCGCCGCGCTCAAGGGCGAAGGCAAGTAGGACCACCCGGCCCTGCCGGACATGGCGCGGCTCCGCATGCAGGTGCGGGGCCGTTTTCCGTTCCCCGAATCACGAATTCGCGAGCCCCGGCGCGCGATGTCCCCGCCGGGGCGCCGGCCCGCCCGTCCGGTGGCAAACCGCCGGCCGCGCCCCCCTCCGACGCGGCTTTCCGCCGCTTCTCCCCCGGTTTTCAAAGGCTTTCTGTTTCTCTGGGGGGCAAAACATGCCTATAGTCCGCAAGCCCCGGCCGCGCAGGCCAGAAGGGCGAAAAACGGGGACGACATAGCGATGATCCGATCTGAATTGATCCAGAAGATTGCCGACGAGAACCCGCATCTCTACCAGCGCGAGGTCGAACGAATTGTTAACACCGTTTTCGAAGAAATCATCGCGGCCATGGCACGCGGCGACCGGGTGGAATTGCGCGGTTTCGGCGCGTTCTCGGTCAAGAAGCGCGACGCGCGCACCGGGCGCAACCCGCGCACCGGCGAGCCGGTGGACGTGGCCGAGAAATACGTGCCTTTCTTCAAGACCGGGAAGCTGCTACGCGATCGCCTGAACGGGAAGTAATTCGGGTCTGACCATGCGCGCCATTCGCTATCTCTTTCTGCTTCTGCTCGCGATCTGCCTTGTGGTGGTCGCCATGGCGAACCGTCAGGATGTGACGCTGAACCTGCTGCCTGACGAACTGGCGAGCTTTTCGGGAATCGCCTGGTCGATCGAACTGCCGCTTTATGTCGTCGGGTTCGGCGGGATCCTGGTCGGCGCGCTGCTCGGTTTCTTCTGGGAATGGTTGCGCGAGAGCAAGTACCGCGCGCAGGCCAGCCGTCAGCGCCGCGAGGCGGCCAAGCTCAAGCGCGAACTCGACAAGGTCAAGGCCGACAAGCACAGGACCGAAGGCCGCGACGAGATCCTCGCG
>NZ_DSDD01000247.1:0-3550 GCF_011048875.1 Rhodovulum sp. | reverse complement strand
CTCGAAGAAGAAGCTGACCGCCACGTCAAGCGCATCGGCGATGTCCCAAAGGCGCGACGCGCTGACACGGTTCATGCCAGTCTCGTATTTCTGGATCTGCTGGAACTTGATCCCGACCTTCTCGGCCAGCTGCTGCTGGGTCATGCCCACCATCCAGCGTCTGTGTCTTATGCGTTTTCCAACATGGACGTCTACGGGGTGTTTCATAAGCGAACTCCTCTAACACCCATAATATAGCAAGTTGCGTGCCAAAGTGTTTGCTACGGCAACCAATGCGTGCATGATGGCATCAAGGCGTTGTGAAAGAAAGAAATTTATTTTTGCAGAAGGCGCTGTGGCGAGCCTGTTGCGGGTAAAGTCGGCCGACTCATGCTCGCGCAGAGGTTGCATAACGCGAGAATCCGCTGACGGCTTTGCAAATTGCAAGAAGTTCCGCCCGAGTGGCCTTTGCATAATGCGAAATGCGGGTCCGCTGGTCCATGGTCGCAGTCGCCGCTACCCTCCGCGGGAAATCAGCTGCCGAGAGGAGACGGACAAGATGCGCGCCTTCCGGATCGCCGAGTTCGGCACTGCTCCCCGCATCGAGGAGGTCGCCCTGCCCGCACCCGGACCGGGCGAGTTGCGCGTGCGGATCGCGGCCTGCGGGCTGAACTTTGCCGATCTGCTGATGATCGAGGGCCGCTATCAGGAACGCCCGCCGCTGCCCGTGACGCTGGGCATGGAGCTTGCCGGCACGGTCGAGGCGCTGGGTCCGGACGTCGATCCGGGACTGTTGGACCGTCGCGTCGCGGTTTTTGCCGGATCGGGCGGGCTGGCCGAGGCGGGCTGCTTTCCGGCCAGTCGCTGCGTCCCGCTTCCCGAAGGCATGACCTTCGAGGTGGCGGCGGCGTTCCAGGTTGCCTATGGCACCAGCCATGTCGCACTGGACCACAAGGCGCAGCTGGCCCCGGGCGAGACGCTTCTGGTGCTGGGCGCGGCGGGCGGCGTGGGGCTGACCGCGGTCGAGATCGGCAAGCGGATGGGCGCACGCGTGATCGCCTGCGCCCGCGGGTCCGAGCGGCTGGAGGTTGCCCGCGCGGCCGGGGCCGATCACCTGATCGACAGCGATGCGGGCGATCTGCGCGAGGCGGTCCTGGCGCTGGGCGGTGCCGATGTGGTCTATGACCCGGTCGGCGGCGATCTGTTCACCGCGGCAATGCGGGCCTGCAAGCCCGAGGGGCGGATCCTGGTGATCGGCTTTGCCTCGGGCGACGTGCCGCAGATCAAGGCCAATCACCTGATGGTCAAGAACCTGAGCGTGATGGGGCTTTACTGGGGCGGCTATCTGGCCTTCCGGCCCGAAGTGCTGACCGACAGTCTGGCGACGCTGTTCCGCTGGCATGCCGAGGGCGGGCTGAGCCCGCATGTCAGCCATGTCCTGCCGCTCGACCGCGCGGCCGAGGCGCTGGCGCTGTTGCGCGAGCGCAAGGCGACGGGCAAGGTCGTGGTCACGATGGGCTGAAACGGGGCAGGGGGGTGCTGCCCCCCGTCCTTGCGGACTCCCCCCGGGATATTTCGGGCCAGAAGAAGGACAGGGTCGTCTGTCATTGCCACGGCCGGGGTCAGTTGATGTAGCGCTCGATCACCCGGGCGAAGACGGCGGGCAGTTGCTCGACCGTATAGCCCCTGGGGTTCTGCATCACCGCCAGCGCGATCAGCCCGCCCGAGATCAGCACCATGATCGCCCCCGCCCGGGGCGCGTGGCCATGGGCGAAGGCCGACAGCAATGCGGGCACTGCCAGCAGGCCGACCAGGCACCCGATCACCAGCTAGAGGTCCGTCTGCATGGCGCTGTTCCGGCCCGATTGCGCTGCACCGATTATTCCGGTTCCACGTTGAAGATCAACCGTTCCTCGCAGGGCGCCACGCGCAGGATGTTGGTCGAGCCGGGGATGTTGAAGGGCAGGCCCGCGATCACGATGATCCGGTCCTCGCCATCGCCATAGCCGCCCGCACGGGCTGCGCGCGCGGCGCTGACCACCGCCATCTTGAAGCGTTCGACCTTGTCGTTGAAAAAGCAGTTGATGCCCCAGGACAGGCAGAGCCTGCGCGCCGTGGCGGCATAGGGCGTCAGCGCCAGGATCGGCACGCGCGGGCGTTCGCGCGCGGTCTTGAGCGCGGTGGTGCCGCTTTCGGTGAAGCAGCAGATCGCCTTGATGTCGGTGGTCTCGGCGATCTCGCGCGCGGCGGCCACGATCCCGTCGGCCACGGTCGTCCGGCTGGCCTGGCGGCTCGATTCGATGATGGTGCGATAGGTCGGGTCGCTTTCGACCTCGACCGCCACGTTGTTCATCGTGGTCACTGCCTCGATCGGGTACTGGCCCGCCGCGGATTCCGCCGACAGCATCACCGCATCCGCGCCCTCGTAGATCGCGGTGGCGACGTCCGATACCTCGGCCCGGGTGGGCATCGGGCTTTCGATCATGCTTTCCAGCATCTGGGTCGCCACGATCACGGGCTTGGCTGCCATGCGACAGGCATGCACCAGCCGCTTCTGGATCGGGGGGACGTTCTGGACGGGGATTTCCACCCCCAGATCGCCGCGCGCCACCATGATCCCGTCCGACACGGCCAGGATCTCGTCGAAGCATTTCACCGCGGCGGGCTTCTCGATCTTGGACAGGATCGCGGCGCGCTCGCCGATGATGGCACGCGCCTCGGTCACGTCCTCGGGGCGCTGCACGAAACTGAGCGCGATCCAGTCGACACCGAGTTCCAGCACGAAGGCCAGATCGCGACGGTCCTTGTCGGACAGGGCGGCCAGCGGCAGCACCACGTCAGGCACGTTCACGCCCTTGCGGTTCGAGATCGTGCCGCCCACGACCACCTCGCAATCCGCGAAATCGGGACCGCATGCCCTGACCCGCAGCCGGATCTTGCCGTCATTGACCAGCAGCGTCGTGCCCGGTTCCAGCGCGGCGAAGATCTCGGGATGGGGCAGTTGCACCCGATGCCCCTCGCCCGGTGCAGGGTCGAGATCAAGCCGGAAATCCTGTCCGTCCTCCAGTTCCGCCGCGCCGTCTGCAAAGACCCCGCAGCGCAGTTTCGGCCCCTGAAGATCGGCCAGGATCGCGATGGGCCGTCCGGTATCCTGTTCGATCTGGCGGATGATCGCGTGGCGGCGCGCGATTTCCTCATGCGCGCCATGGCTCATGTTCAGGCGGAACACATCGGCCCCCGCCTCGAACAGGTTGCGGATCATGTCGTAATCGTCGGAGGCCGGACCCAGCGTGGCCACGACCTTGAGGTTGCGTAGACGTCTCATCCTGCCCCATCGTTTGGCTGAAGCCCGGCGCAGGTGTATGCACCGGTGCACACACTCTCTAGGGCAAAACCCGGCCCGGTGACAACTGGTGCTTCTGCCGCGGCTGTCCTATAGGTTTGTCACCGTGAAAGATGACACGCACATGACCTTTCGGCCGTTCGAGACGATCGAGGCGGGGCGCATGTCCCGCTGGCTGGTGACGTGCGATCATGCCACCAATATCGTGCCGCCCTCGGTGAACGGGGG
>NZ_DSDD01000013.1:0-3551 GCF_011048875.1 Rhodovulum sp. | reverse complement strand
GCGACGACCGCGCCATCGTCGCCGCCATCGCCGAGATCGCCCGCGGCATGGGCATCCGCTCGGTCGCCGAGGGCGTCGAGAACGCGGTGCAGCGCGACATCCTCAAGGGCATGGGCATTGATGTGGGCCAAGGCTATCTCTGGGCGCGCCCGATGGACGCGCCGGAGTTCGCACGGTATCTCGGCGGGAGGACGGCGGCGGCCATGCAGGCCGCGCCCTGACCGGACAGGCTGGCACCGGATGGCGGGGGCATGTCGGTCCCGCATCCCGGCCGCCGGGGCCTGATGCGGTTCAGCCCGCCGCGTCGGGGATCGGCGTCAGACCGGCCAGACCGTCCCCAAAAGGGCCAAGGCAAGCGAGCCGGCCCCCCCCCAGAACACGGAGCGGTCGAGCACGGCTTTCAGGCGCTGGGCGATCATGGCGGCGGTCCCGTTTTCGGTTGCGACCCGAGAATCGTGCCACCGGCGCAGGGCAGGAATTCGGCACGCCCGCGGCAAATTCCGGACGTTTCGTGGGGTTGCGCCGCCCTGCGCGAAGCCCGATAACCCGGCGCAGGACTTCGCAGCGAGGAACCTGTCCATGATCGGCCGTCTGAACCATGTCGCCATCGCCGTCCCGGATCTGGACGCCGCCGCCGCCCAATATGCCGACACGCTGGGCGCCCGCGTCGGTGCGCCCCAGGACGAGCCCGATCACGGCGTCACGGTGATCTTCATCGAATTGCCGAACACCAAGATCGAACTGCTTTATCCGCTGGGCGAGGACAGCCCGATCAGGGGCTTCCTCGAAAAGAACCCCTCGGGCGGCATCCATCACCTCTGCTACGAGGTCGAGGATATCCTGGCCGCCCGCGACCGGCTCAAGGCACAGGGCGCGCGGGTGCTGGGCACTGGCGAGCCGAAGATCGGCGCCCATGGCAAGCCGGTGCTGTTCCTGCATCCCAAGGATTTCAACGGCACCCTGATCGAGCTGGAACAGGTCTGACCCGCGCGCTCAGGCGGCCCCTTGCGGGGCCAGCCGCTGCACCAGATGCGTGAACACCGCCGCGCCCAGGATCGGGATCACCAGGTTCACCAGCGGCAGTGACAGCGGCACCGCCATCAGCAGGCCCGCGGCAAAGACCGTCAGGCCGTGACGCTTGCGCAGCGCCACGGCGCCCTTGCGCCCCAGCCGCCGCATTGCCGCCATCTGGAAATATTCCCGCCCCAGCAGAAAGCCGTTCACCGCCCAGAACAGCAGCGGCGCGAAGGGCCCCACCACGAAATACAGCACCAGCGCGACGAGGTTCACCCCGACCACCACCGCGAAGAAGGCCAGCCCGTCCCGGATCTGGTCCAGCACCGGCACCGGCGGCACCTTCGGCAGGTGGGGATAATGCCGCGCCTCGACCGCCTCGGCCACGTCGTCGAGGAACAGCCCGGTAAAGGCCGAGGCCACGGGGACCATCAGAAAGACCGACAGCACCAGCATCAGCACCAGCGAGGCGCCAGACAGGAACTCGTCCACCCAGCGTAATTCGCCGATCAAGGGCAGGGTGACGCTGTCCGGCACCAGCCAGCCGATCAGCAGGAAGATCGCGCCGTAAAGCGCCGCCAGCAACGCCACCGACAACCCGATCCCCAGCAGCAGCACCTTGCGGAAGGTGCGGTCGCCAAGCTGGCCCAGCGCCTTGAGAAAGGCGGCGAAGATCATTGCGCCATCCATTCGGTCAGCGCGTCCACATCCGGGCGCGGACGCTCGGGCGGCGCGGCGGTCTCGGTGCCGATATGGACCACACCCACCACCCGTTCCTGCGCGCTCAGCCCCAGCCCCGTCTCGACGAATCCCCGGTCATGGGCGGGCCAGCCCGACAGCCAGTTCGCCCCCCAGCCCGAGGCCAGCGCGGCATTCAGCAGCGCAAGGCAGACCGCGCCCGCCGAATACAGTTGCTCGATCTCGGGGATCCTGTCCGAGGCTTTCGGCGCGGCCACGACCACGACCGCCAGCGGGCTGGTCTGATAGGCCGATGCCGCCTTGTCGATCGCCTCGGTGCCATGGCCCAGCACCGCGCCACGCGCCCGCACCAGCCCGGCCAGCCGCCGCAGCGCGGGTTCCTCCAGCACGATCAGCCGCCAGGGCTCCAGCTTGCCGTGATCGGGACTGCGCAGCGCCGCGGTCAGGATCGGCCGCAGCGCGGCCCGGTCCGGCGCGGGCGCGCGCAGGGTCTTGGCGGGGCGCGACCGGCGGGTCAGCAGGAACTCCATCGCCTCGGGGCGGGGGGCGGGCATCGGCATCTCCATCTTGTCGCCCCTTCATGTCGGCCATCGCCGCGCGGTGCGCAAGCCCGGCTTGACGCAGGCCCGCGCCTTGGGCAGCAAGCGGCATGGATCTCTCGCATCTCTCCGCCCCCGGCACCGAGATCGCCCTGCGCGTGACGCCAAAGGCCTCGCGCGCGAGGATCGTTCCCGGGAACGGGCTCCTGCGCATCTACGTCACCTGCGTGCCCGAGGACGGCAAGGCCAATGCGGCGGTCCTGAAATTGCTGGCCAAGGCGCTGGGCGTGCCGAAATCCCGCCTCGCCATCATCCGCGGCCAGACCGCCCGGGACAAGCTGGTTCGGGTGCTGGACTGAGGCAGGCCGCGTCAGTCCTGCTCGGGTCCGATCCGGTAGATCCCTTCGGGCAGGTCCAGCGCCGCCCCCAATTCATGCACCTGGCCCAGCGACAGCGTGATCTTCTGCACCTCGCCCGTGCGCGCGTCCAGCTGCTCGATTGTCACGCATTCCTCGAAGGCGGTGATCGTCACATCCTCCTGCAAGGGCGCGCGGCCCTCGTCGACAAGGGTAATCACCGTGGCGTCGAAATCGTGCTCGATGCTGAACATGGGAACAGGCTAGCCGCCCGGACGCGCCTTGTGAAGCGCCCGGTTCCGGCGGCGCCGATGCAGGGCATACAGCAGCGGCGCGGCAATGCGCTCATAGGCGGCGCCGATGACGGTCCGCAGCCCGGGCAGGCCAAGAAGGCGCGCCAGCCAGCGCATCCGCGGCATGCTCGACCACAGCACCAGGAAGGCCGGGAACCCGGCAATCAGGCGGCCCTGCTGCACCACATGCAGCCGCCGCGCCGCGTCCTCGGCGCTCAGGCCCAGCCGCGCAAGATCGGCCGCGTTTAGGTCGGTATACCGGATCGGCAGGCCATTGGCCTCGCTCAGCCGGCGGTAGCCCGCGATCTCGCGCGCGCAGATCGGGCAGGCGCCGTTATAGATCACTTCCGTCTCATCCATCGCGGGCCAGCTAGACGCGCGGCGCGGCTCTGCAAGAGGTTCGCGCCAATTTGATACGCATCAAGGCAGCAGGCCCAACTCTCCGGTCTACTGCGCCTGCAACAGCTAACGAGAGACGGCCATGTCCGGCGAGGCCAAGTATGACGAACATGCCGAACTGGTGGAGAAAATGGCCGAGGCGCTGGGTCTCGACCTCACCGAGAAGATGATGGCCGGCAACTGGACGCCCGAGGACATGCGCGCGACCGTCTCGCGCTGCCTCGGCTGCACCGACCCGGCCCATTGCAAGG
>NZ_DSDD01000209.1:0-3555 GCF_011048875.1 Rhodovulum sp. | reverse complement strand
CATGCCGATGTTCAAGGCGCTTGAGCTTTGCCCGGACGCGGCGGTGGTCAAACCCCGCGGCGCGGCCTATGCCGAGGCATCGCGGGCCATCCGCGCGATGATGGAGGAACTGACCCCCGCGGTCGAGCCGCTGTCGCTTGACGAGGCGTTTCTGGATCTCTCGGGCACGGAACGGCTGCACGGCGCACCACCCGCACTCCTGCTGGCGCGGCTGGTCAGGCGGATGGAGGACGAGCTGGGCCTGTCGGGCTCGATCGGGCTGTCGCACAACAAGTTCCTTTCCAAGCTGGCCTCCGACCTCGACAAGCCGCGCGGCTTTGCGGTGATCGGCCGGACCGAAACGCTTGATTTCCTTGCGGAACGGCCCGTGGGGCTGATCTGGGGCGTCGGTGCTGCGGGGCGCGCCGCGCTGGAGCAGGCGGGCGTGCGCAGCTTTGCCGATCTCCGGCGCTGGGAAAGACGCGATCTTGCCGCCCGCTTCGGGTCGATGGGCGAGCGGCTCTGGCATCTGGCGCGCGGGCAGGATCATCGCCGCGTCTCGCCCAACGCGCCGGTGAAAAGCATCTCGAACGAGACGACCTTTGCCGAGGACATCGCGGATCCGGGCCTGCTGGACGGCCATATCTGGCGCCTTGCCGAAAAGGTCGCCGACCGTGCCAAGGCCAGGGGGAGGGCGGGCCGCGTCGTGGTGCTGAAGCTGAAACGTGCCGATCACCGCCTGCTGACCCGCCGCCACGCGCTGGCCGAGCCGACGCAGATCGCCGACCGCATCTATCGCGAGGCGCGCGCGCTTTTTGACCACGCCGGAACGCAAGGACCGTTCCGGCTGATCGGTGTCGGCCTGTCCGAAATCGTTGCGGCCAGGGGGGCCGAGCTGTCGGGCGATCTGTTCGACCTGCAGGCGGAGGAACGGGCCAGGGCGGAACGGGCGAGCGACGCGATCCGCGCGCGCTTTGGTGCGCAGGCGATCCTCAAGGGCCGGGCGCTGCGGTAGCGGCGCGCCTCACTCGGCCGCCAGCGGCACCTCGCCGGCCCGGCCGATCTCGGTCAGATCGGCAATGACCGAGACCATCAGGCGCCGGAAATCCTCGAATTCGCCATTCGGCCGCACCTCTGCCTCGTCCATGTAGAGCGAGCGGTCGATCTCGACCTGCACCGCATGCATGCGCCGGGCGGGACGGCCATAGCGCTGGGTGATGAAGGCCCCGGCAAAGGGCGCGTTCCGCCCCACCCGCAGGCCGGCCGCGGCAAAGGCCGCCTCGACCCGCTCGACCACATCAGGCGAAGCCGAGGCCCCGAAGCGGTCCCCGAGCACAACATCCGGGCGCCGCTTTCCCGCGGGCGAGATGCTGTCGATCGCCTCGCGCGGCATCGAGTGGCAGTCGATCAGGATCGACTCGCCGAATCGTGCCTGCGCCGCGTCCAGCAATGCCTGAAGCCGATGATGATAGGGTCGCCAGAAGGTCGCGATCCTGGTCTCGGCCTCCTCAAGGCTGATCTTGCCGCGATAGATCGCGCGACCGTTGGCCACGACGCGCGGGATCACCCCCAGCCCCGAACTGATCCGCGGGTTATGCACGGCCAGGCGGGCGCCCTCGACCACGGCGGGGTCAAGTTCCTCGGCCGCGCGGTTCAGATCGACATAGGCGCGCGGCGCATCGGCCGCGATCAGCGGAGCGCCGTGGAACGGTGCGTCGGCGAACAGCAGATCGACAAAGGCATCCTCGGAGGAGCGGATCGCCCGCTCGTCCAACACCGTCTGGCGCAGGAACGTCCAGGGGTAGTCGCGCCCGCTGTGAGGCGAGGAGAACACCACGCTCGTGGACAACCGGTCGGGCTGGAACAACCTGTAGGCGCACAAATCACGAGTCCTCCTTCGGATCACTTATAGCGGCGATTCCGCGCGCGCCGAAAGCCCTTGAACCGCGCTCCGACTCCTTTTATAGATCTGCGGATCAACGTGGACCCGCCCGCGTCCGGTTCGTTTGGACGTGCGGGATCGGGGCAGAAGGGGCGGTTAGCTCAGCGGTAGAGCACTACGTTGACATCGTAGGGGTCACTGGTTCGATCCCAGTACCGCCCACCATCGAATTCGCTGCCTCCGGGCAGGTAACGCAACCACAAGGCGCACCGACGCGCCGCGACATGAGGGGAGAGCCGATGAAGGTTCGCAACTCGCTCCGCTCGCTGAAAGAGCGTCACCGCGATTGCCGCGTTGTGCGCCGCAAGGGCCGGGTTTATGTGATCAACAAGACCCAGCGCCGCTACAAGGCCCGCCAAGGCTGACCGGAGAGAGACAGCAAGACCACGAAAACCGCCCCGGCCCATGGCCGGGGCGGTTTTCTTTCCACGCAACATTTATCCCGGCCGCCCCGGCTGCTATCGCAAAACTGTCATGACGGTCTGGGACACCTGACAGGTGAAGGCAAAGGCGGAGGCAGGCGATGAAGGCACCGAACGGGCATGGCGAACGTCATCACCCCTATGACACGCTTGACCGGGCAAGCCGGGCGCTCTCGGCGCGGCTGACGGGCGGCATCTCTCCGACGGCGGCCCTGACGGCCTGGGCAGACTGGGCCAGCCATCTTGCGCGGGCGCCGGGACGGCAGTTGGAACTGGCCGAGCACGGGGTCCGGGCCGCGACGAAACTCGCCGTTCATGCCGCGGGCCTCAGCCCGAACGCTCCGCCGTTCGCGCCCAGACCGGGCGATCGGCGGTTCGAGCACCCGGCCTGGGGACTTGCGCCCTTCAACCTCTGGAAACAGGGATTTCTGGCCTGGCAGGACTGGTGGGAGCACGCCACCGAACCGGCACGGGGCACGACACGTCATAACGCCGAGCGCATGGCTTTCATGGCGCGGCAGACCCTGGACCTGTTTTCGCCCTCGAACGGGGTCCTGACCAATCCCGAGATCCTGCAAAAGACCCTCGAAAGCGGCGGAACGAACCTGGCGCTTGGCGCGGCGCGCCTTGCCGGGGATGCCGCTGCGTTGGTGACGGGCGAGACGCCGGTGCCCGACAGCGGCTACGAGGTGGGGCGTAACCTGGCCTGCACGCCGGGCGAGGTGGTCTTTCGCAACGACCTGTTCGAACTGATCCAGTACACGCCCCAGACCGCCACCGTGCATCCCGAGCCGGTGCTGATCGTGCCCGCCTGGATCATGAAATACTACATCCTCGACCTGTCGCCCGAGAATTCGCTGATCCGTTACCTTGTCGGCCAGGGCTTCACCGTCTTCGCGATTTCCTGGGTCAACCCGACCGCCGCGCATCGCAATGTCTCGCTCGACGATTACCGGCGCCTCGGCGTCATGGCCGCGCTCGAGGCGGTCGGGCGGATCGTGCCGCAGACCTGCGTCCATGCCTGCGGTTATTGCCTGGGCGGCACGATCCTTGCCATCGCCGCCGCGACCATGGCGCGCGAGGCGGATGACCGGCTGGCCTCGATCACGCTGCTGGCGGCGCAGACCGATTTCACCGAGCCCGGCGAGATCATGCTGTTCCTCGACGAAAGCCAGGTCGCCTATCTCGAGGACATGATGTGGGACCAGGGCT
>NZ_DSDD01000084.1:0-3555 GCF_011048875.1 Rhodovulum sp. | reverse complement strand
ATCCGGGCGACCGGCGACTTGCCGAGCCAGCAGATCAGGGCCCGGATGCCCTTGGGTGTGTTCTCGAACTGCCGTGTCGCCTGGTCTTCCTGCCGAAAGGCGTCGAGATGGGATTTCGAGATGCCGATGCCGATGGTATATTCAGTCATCTTCGCCGTGTCCTATGCTTGTCATGCGTGCCGCAAACACGCGTATCCGTTCAGGCCCTTGGTGAAGACGGCGGTCGACCAAACTCACAAACGGTCCCTATCGACCTAGCCCATTGCGATCCGACCGCCGCCACTGCCCGCCATAAATGGCGTGGCGGGCAGTGGCTTCCAATCACCCAGAAGCCAGATCCTTCATAAGACAAGCCTTCACGATGAACACACCGATCCCCGCGCAGGACATCCGCCCCGAACCGGGCGCGATCTCCAGGTCCTGCATCCTCGCGCTCGATCTGGGAACAACGACCGGCTGGGCCATTCGTGGCTTCGACGGGCTGATCACCAGCGGCACGGTCAGCTTTCGACCCGGCCGCTTCGATGGCGGTGGCATGCGGTTTCTCCGCTTCACCAACTGGCTGACCGAACTTGATCGGCTATCCGGGCCCATCGCCGCCATCTGGTTCGAGGAAGTTCGCCGCCACGCCGGAACCGACGCGGCCCACATTTACGGCGGGCTGATGGCTACCCTGACCTCGTGGACCGAACTGCGCGGCGTTCCTTACGAGGGCGTTCCGGTCGGCACAATCAAGCGCCACGCCACCGGCAAGGGCAACGCACCGAAGGCGGCGATGATCGCCGCGGCGCGAGCACGAGGGTTCTTGCCCGCCGACGACAACGAGGCCGACGCCATCGCCATCCTGCATTGGGCCATCGAGACGAACGGGGGCCTGGGATGAGGTGGTATCCGAAAGGCTACGGCGGCTCGCGCCGGGATCCCGACCAGGTGAAGCGCGATGGCTGGCATGACGAGGGTCTGCTCGCCGTCTCCGTCGACGATCACCGCCTGACCTGGCCGGAGCGGGAACTGGTTCGTCAGCTGGGCGAGAAGCTGTATGGGCCTCGGGCGGACGACCGGGAGGCCGCTAATGGCTGAGTGGACACCCACCATGGTCGAGGACCGGCTCGAGAGCGCGGCCGACGTGTTCCGGTCGCTGCCCGAGGTGAAGCCGCAGGGCTACTTCAACGCCTGGCCCGAGTACTTCCACAGCTTCGCCGACCAGGTCGGCCAGGAGCCTCGGATGCGCCGGCCCAAGCCCGGGCCGCGCGACATCACGCAGGCCGAGGATGCGCTGCTCTGGCTGCGCTGGCTCGATCCCGCGGATGCCCGCCTGCTCTGGCTCCGGGCGAACCGCAAGCCGTGGAAGCCGATCTGCTGGGAGCTGGGTATCAGCCGTGCCACCGCAAACCGGCGCTGGCAGTACGGGATCGCGGTCATCGTCTGGCGACTGAACGGGAGGCGTGTGCCGAAGAAGCGGTCGATGGAGTTCGTGGTCGGGCGTGCGGGATGAGCGCGCTACGCTGTCTCGAACGGGTTCAGCACGTCCACGCCCAGCCCAACCACATCCGCCCCGTTGCGCGTGACGAGCGTCAGGCCGTTGGTCTTGGCCGTCGCCGCCAGCAGCGCGTCGATGACCGGCACCGGACGGATCGCGTTCATCCGGCCCCATTCCTCGGCCACGGCCGTGTCGACAGGCAGCACCCGGTCGCCGAAGCCCGCGGTCACGTCGCCGAGCCACGCCTCGAGCGCCTCGGCCTTGCTTGGATCGCGGCGGCGCGCCAGTTCCACGCCCTTGCGGATTTCGCCCAGCACCAGTGCGCTCAGCCACAGGTCGTCCTCCGCGACGCCCGACCACCAGGCCACCACGGCCGGGTCGCAGCGGTCGCCCTTGCGCACTTCAGAGATGATGTTGGTGTCGATCAGGAAGCTCACAGGGAGACGTCGCGCCCGAAATCGCGGGGACGGTCGAGATCGATCCCTTCGAGCGGCGCCGAGGCGAGCAACGCCTTGAGCCCACCGCTGCGGGGGGTGATGATCCTCTCCCGCAGGATGGCGCGCGTCTCGCTCTCGCGCGCGGGATCACCGAGTGCGGTGGCGACGTCCCGGACGAGGGCGGCGTCCTCCTTCCGGACCTGAACCTCGACGCGCACGAAGCCCTGCCGCTCACGGCGTTTGCGCCACTGGGTGACGGGGGACGGATCGGTGCTGGCCATGCTGCCCTCCATTTCCGGAAAGAGTACCGGAAAGATAGTGGCGCGGCAACGCGCTTCAAGATCGCGCTGTCAAGTCCCAACGCACCCGCGAGACATTTTCCTGCGAGACACCGGAAGGCGAGACGGTTTCGGCCAGCGAGGCTACAAGAACGATAGTCTCGGAGTTGTGCGCCCAGGAGATGGCGGCGTGTCCGGGCTGAAATCTCACGTCCAGTCAAAGATGAATCGCATGGCCGACACCCGTCCGTGGGGCTTTCGCGACTATGTGCGGTCGCATGGCTTCCATACGATCTATCTGGTCAAGTCGATCCGTGGCCGGCCGATCAAGGTCGGCGTTGCCGAAGATCCCGAGCGACGCCTCGCCAATCTGCAGAACGCCAACTTCGAAGAGCTCTGCTTTCACCGGTTCTGGTGGTTGCCGGGTCAGGCGATCGCGCTGCGGATCGAGACGTCCTTCAAGCGCGACTTCGCACGCGCCAACATCCGCGGCGAGTGGTTCGATCTCGATCCCGCCGAGGCCGTCGAATACATCGAAGCGGCAATCGTGGGGCTCGGAACCTGGGGCCTGACACAGTCGCAGATGGAGCATCTCCAGGATCGCTGGGCGCGCAAACACTATGGCATGTCCGATGCCGGGCCATCGCCGCTCCGAGGGGCTGAACCCCGAAGGAACGAGACATGGCAGCGGCGTCCGAGCAAGCGTCGCGAGCCGTCGCTGCCCGCTTTTCCCTGGGAGGACGGGACGCGAACGTGATCGGGCGAACCGACGCTCATCCCAAGGTGGACACCGGGGCTGGCTTCCGGGGTCCAGCCGGGGTCCGGGCCGCCAAGCCGTTGTTTTCCGGTTCCTTTCCGGGCTGAAACGTATGCTGGCGGGCGAAGCTCGGCATTTCGCCAGCGACAGGGCCAGATTTTTGGGAAGCCACCGGAGTCCAGCGTCCAGTTGCGACGCCACGAAACCCTCGTGAATTCAAGCATCTGACCGGCCGCGCGGGGTGGATACCCCGCGGAGTCCGGAGTCCAGCCGGAAGCCGGCGGACCCCATCACGCCGGAGTCCAGCCCGGCAGATGCCGACCTATCATCGACAGGAACCTGCATGAACCTCGCCTTCGCCCTCGAGCGGATCGAGATGTGGCCGCTTGCGCACCTCCAACCCTACGCGAAGAACGCCAAGCAGCACGGGCCCGAACAGGTCGCGAAGATCGCCGCCAGCATGGCCGAGTTCGGCTGGATGGTGCCCTGCCTCGTCGCCGAGGACGGTGAGTTGATCGCGGGCCACGGTCGTGTGCTCGCCGCCACGCAGCTCGGGCTGACCGAAGCGCCGGTGATCGTTCTGGGCCACCTGACCGAGTCGGT
>NZ_DSDD01000069.1:0-3557 GCF_011048875.1 Rhodovulum sp. | reverse complement strand
GCATTTCCTGGCGACCGCCCTGCCGGGCTTCGGCGACACGCAGGACGCGATGCTGACGGGCGACCGCTTCCTGAACCACGCTTTCCTCTCGCCCTATCTGAATGCCGGGCTGCTGGACCCGCTTGACATCTGCCGCCGGGCCGAGGCCGAATACCGCGCGGGCCGGGCACCCCTGAACGCGGTCGAGGGGTTCATCCGCCAGATCCTCGGCTGGCGCGAATTCATCCGCGGCATCTATTTCCGCGAAGGCCCCGACTATCCCGGCCGCAATGCCCTGACCCACACCCGCCCGCTGCCCGCGCTCTATTGGGGCGCCGGGACGCAGATGAATTGCATCGCCCAGGCCATCGCCCAGACCCGGGACGAGGCCTATGCCCACCATATCCAGCGGCTGATGCTGACCGGCAATTTCGCGCTGCTGGCGGGCATCGACCCGGGCGCGCTGCATGAATGGTATCTGGCCGTCTATGCCGATGCCCATGAATGGGTCGCGGCGCCCAATACCCTCGGCATGAGCCAGTTCGCCGATGGCGGTATCGTCGCGTCCAAGCCCTATGTCTCGTCCGGGGCCTATATCGACCGGATGTCGGATTATTGCCGGTCCTGCCATTATGATGTCCGTCAGAAGACGGGGCAGGGGGCCTGCCCGTTCAACCTGCTCTACTGGCATTTCCTCGACCGCCACCGCGACCGCTTCGCCGCGAATCCCCGGATGGGGCCGATCTACCGCATATGGGACAGGATGCCCCCCGACCGCCGCGCCACGATCCTGGCCGGGGCGCAGGGCCTCCTCGGGCGGCTGGACGCGGGCGGGACGGTCTGACCCCCTCAGCCCAGCAGCGCGCCCAGCGCCAGGAAGAATAGCCCCGACAGCAGCGCGGCGGCGGGCACGGTCACGACCCAGGCGGCGACCACCGTCATGAAATGCGACCGGCGCACCAGCTTGCGGCGGCGCCGCTCGGCCTCGGGCAGGCGTTTCGCGGGCGGGCGGGCCTGCGTGATCGCCCGCACCCGGCGCTCGGCATGCCATTCGCGGAAGAATCCCACGCCGAAGACAGCCCCCACCGCGATATGGGTGGAACTGACCGGCAGGCCCAGCCAGGACGCCACGATCACCGTCACCGCCGCCGACAGCGCCACGCAATAGGCCCGCATCGGGTTCAGCTTGGTGATCTGGCTGCCGACCAGCCGGATCAGCTTGGGGCCGAACAGCACCAGCCCGAACGAGATGCCGAAGGCCCCGATCACCATCACCCAGACCGGGATCGACACCTGACCGGAAACCGCCCCTTCCTGCTGGGCATGCACGATCGCCGCCAGCGGCCCCACCGCATTGGCCACGTCATTCGCGCCATGGGCAAAGGACAACAACGCCGCCGAGACCACCAGCGGAAAGCCGAACAGCGTCTTCAGCGACTTGTTGCGGTTCTCCATGCCGCGCGCCTGGCGCCGGATCGCCGGGATCGCCAGCAGATGACAGACCAGACCCACGGCAAGCCCTATGACCAGCGCATGGCCCATCCCGATGCTGACCACCCGCGACAGGCCCTTGAGCGCCAGATAGGTCGCGAAGGCCCCTGCCATCAGCCCGATCAGCACCGGCACCCAGACCCGCGCGGCGGCGATCTTGTCCTCGACATGGATGATGCGCCACTTGATGAAGGCCAGGATCATGGCCGCGATCGCGCCCCCCATCAGCGGCGAGATCACCCAGCTGGCCGCGATCGCGCCCATCATGGGCCAGTTCACGGCGGTCAGCCCCGCCGCCGCCACCCCCGCGCCCAGCACGCCGCCGACCACCGAATGGGTGGTCGAGACCGGCGCGCCCAGCCAGGTGGCGATGTTCACCCAGATCGCCGCAGCCAGCAGCGCCGACATCATCGCCCAGGTAAAGACCTGCGTATCCGCCACCCTTTCGGGATCGACAATGCCCTTGGAAATCGTCGAGACCACGTCGCCGCCCGCGATCAGCGCGCCCGCGGTTTCGCAGATTGCCGCGATCGCGATAGCGCCCGCCATCGACAGCGCATTCGCGCCGACCGCCGGGCCCATGTTGTTGGCCACGTCATTGGCGCCGATATTCAGCGCCATATAGGCCCCAAACCCGGCCGCGGCGACCACGAACAGCATGCCGGGGGTCTGGCCGATGATGACCATCGCTGTCAGCGCGGCCAGCAGGATGAAGGCCAGCGACACGCCCACGCCCACCAGCGGGCGCGAGACATGCATCGTGGCATATTCCACCCGCGACAGCCGGTTCAGATCCTTGTCGAGCGTGCGCCACGGATCGGGCTTGCTGGTATCGGACATCTGTGGCGGGGCCTTTCGGAGAGGTCTGCGCGGGCGCGGAGGGCCGGGCGGTTCAGGCCGGGAAACCGGCGGAGAGGTTGCCCAGCAGCGCCTTGAGTTCGGGTTCCTCGACCGCCTCGGCGGCCTCGGCCGGGCTCATCCAGCGGCGGCGCCGCTCGGCGCCTTCGGGAAAGCGGTCGTCCAGCGCCGCGACCTCGATGGCGAAGACCTCGACATCGGTGGCCACCGGCACCCCGCCCTTGAGCCGCTTGGTGTAGCGATAGCGCCCGACCGGATCGGGGCGGACAAGGCCGGCCCGGACCCCGGCCTCTTCCCAGGCCTCCCGGGCGGCCATGTCCGCGGCGCCATGCCCGGCCTTCGGCCAGCCCTTGGGCAGGATCCAGCGGCCGGTCTCGCGCGAGGTGATCATCAGGATCTCGGGCGCATCGCCCGCCGGGGCGCGGCGATGGCACAGCGCCGCCACCTGAACGCGCGAGGGGCGCCCCAGTAGCGGCAGCAGGATGTTGGTCCAGACCTGTTTCAGCATGCTCGCCCGCCCAGTGAACCGATCCGTCGCGATAGCACCGATCCGGCGGGCGGGGCAAGGCGAACCCGGGACGCGGCCGCGGAGCGGGGCGTTTCGCCCCGGCTGACGCCGGGGCGACCCGGCGGGGGGCGCTGCCCCCCGCCCCCCCCCGGGGTATTTCGTCCAAGAAGAAGGGCAGGGCGGGGGCCCCGTGCAGCCCGTGCCGGCCAGCCCGTGGCGGCCAGTCCGTGGCGGTCACTCCGTGGCGGCGCCGGGGCCGGTGGTCAGCACGCCGTTGCGCCAGGTGCCCGAGCGGGTCTCGCCATCGGCATAGCGCATCACGCCCTCGCCCTCGTATCTGCCCATCGCGAAGGTGCCTTCATAGACATCGCCATTGGCATAGGTGGCGACACCCTGGCCGTGGAACTTGCCGTCCTTCCAGCCGCCGGAATAGCTGAACCCGTCGGGCATGGTGATCGTGCCCTGGCCCTCGCGCTGACCGCGCAGGAAGCCGCCAGAATAGACCGAGCCATCGGCATAGCTGGCCGTGCCCTCGCCATGGCGCAGCCCGTTCTGCCATTGCCCCTCATAGGTATAGCCGTCGTCATGGGTCATCCTGCCCTGGCCGTGATAGGCGGCGTCCCTGAAGGCGCCTTCGTAGACCAGACCGTTGGGGAAGGTGGCGCGGCCCTGGCCCTCGATCACGCCGGCCTTCCACGTGCCCTCATAGGTGGCGCCGTCG
>NZ_DSDD01000150.1:0-3566 GCF_011048875.1 Rhodovulum sp. | reverse complement strand
CCGCGCCGGCCAGTAGCGTGCCGAATGTCGTCCGTATCGCCATGATGTCCTCCCGGAATGCGATGTCGGATAGGGGGTGGGCCTGCTTGCCGGGCCTCCTCTGCCCGGCGGTTCAGGCCCTTTGTGGGGGGGGCAAGGTTGCGTTACTTGGCCCTCCCGGCCGCGATTGAGCCGTCTCCGGCCCTGCGCATCATTCCGCAGGAAACGATCGGAAAGGCCGGGGCCGATGATCGGTAATTTTCTTGTGTCTCCGCGGAGGGTTTAGGGCGGGCATGGCGCCCAAGGTGACGGGCAGGCCGGGCGCCTAGGCGACCGAGCGCCGCAGGAGGCCCGATGACCCCGAAGGCGCGCGCCGAGGCCTGTGCGGCCGCCATCTCGGCCGCGACGCGGGCCGAGCACTGGCTGGGGATCGAACTGGTCGAGATCGCCGCGGGCCATGCCGTCATGCGGATGAGCGTCGCGTCCCATCATGCCAACGGGCAGGGGGTCTGCCATGGCGGGGTGATCTTCGCGCTGGCCGACAGCGCCTTTGCCTATGCCTGCAACAGCCGCAACGCCTCGACGCTGGCGCAGCACGGCACGATCAGCTTCGTCGCGCCCGCGCAGGTGGGCGAGGTGCTGACCGCCACCGCCTGCGAACGCTCGCTGGCCGGGCGCAACGGGATCTGCGACGTGCGGGTGGAAACCGCATCGGGGGCTGTGGTGGCCGAGATGCGCGGCATGTCGCGCAGCGTTCGCGGCCAGTGGATCGAGGAATGAGACGGCCGGGCAGGGCGCCGCGCCGGAATGGAGGGTGGAATGAAGGATCTGAGCATGGACCGGGACGGTCTCGACCCGATCGAGCTGGCCTCGCGCGACGAGATCGAGGCGCTGCAACTGGACCGGCTGAAATGGTCGCTGCGCCATGCCTATGACAATGTGCCGATGTATCGCGACCGCTTCGACGCCAGGGGCGTGCATCCCGACGATCTGACATCGCTGGCCGACCTGGCGGCCTTCCCGTTCACGGTCAAGAACGACCTGCGCGACCATTACCCCTTTGGCCTGTTTGCCGTCCCGCGCGAGCGGATCGTGCGGCTGCATGCCTCGTCGGGGACCACCGGCAAGCCGACCGTGGTGGGCTATACCCAGCGCGATATCGACATCTGGGCCGATCTGATGGCGCGCTCGCTGCGCGCAGGCGGCGTGCGGGCGGGCGATGTGGTGCATGTGGTCTATGGCTATGGCCTGTTCACCGGGGGACTGGGGGCGCATTATGGCGCGGAACGGCTGGGCGCGACCGTGGTGCCGGTCTCGGGGGGCATGACCGAACGCCAGGTGACGCTGATCGAGGATTTCCGCGCGACCGCGATCATGGTCACGCCCTCCTACATGCTGAACATCCTGGAAGAATACCACCGCCGGGGGCTGGACCCGAAAGACAGCCCGCTGCAGACGGGCCTCTTTGGCGCCGAGCCCTGGACCGACGCGATGCGCCGCGAGATCGAGCAGGCCTTCGACATGCACGCGGTCGATCTGTACGGGCTGTGGGAAATCCTCGGCCCCGGCGTCGCGATGGAATGCGTCGAGACCAAGGACGGCCTGCACCTGTGGGAGGATCATTTCTACCCCGAGATCATCGACCCCGAGACCGGCGAGGTCCTGCCCGATGGCGCGGTGGGCGAACTGGTCTTCACCACGCTGACCAAGGAGGGGCTGCCGATGATCCGCTACCGTACGCGCGACCTGACCCGGCTGATGCCGGGCACGGCGCGCAGCATGCGGCGGATGGCGCGGATCACGGGGCGGTCGGATGACATGATCATCCTGCGCGGCGTGAACCTCTTTCCCTCGCAGATCGAGGAACTGGTGGTGGCGACCGGCGGGCTGACCAACCATTACCAGATCGAGCTTTACCGCGCGGGCCATATGGACGCGATGCGTGTGCATGTCGAATGCCGCCCCGACAGCGCGGACGAGCTGTCGCGCGCCGCCGCCGCGCGGATGCTGCACAAGCGGATCAAGGACGTGATCGGCGTCTCGACCGAGATCGAGGTCAGGGGGCCGGGCGAGGTGGCGCGCTCGCAGGGCAAGGCGCAGCGGCTGCCGGACAACCGACCCAGGGGCTGAGCGCGGCGCGGGCGATGGACGGAAACCCGCCTCGGCACGCGTTTACCCTTTGGTAAGGGCGATCGGCCAACTTGCCCGGAATGCCCCGTGCCGCTAAGGGTCAGACCCATGACGCAGGAGCGCCAGAAAGCCGCCCCAGGATCGGGCCGGGACCGCCAGGCCGACGATATCGCCCGGTCCTATGCCCGCCTCTCTCCCCGGACCGCCCGCCAGTCATGGCAGGGCGCTGCCGCGCTGTCGGTGGCGGTGGGCCTGTCGCTGACGGCGCTGGCCTTCCTCGTGAGCGGCGAGCGGCCTTTTGCCCCGCCCGGACCGCCTGATCTTCGGCTGGCCGAGACGGCACCATCGGTGCCGTCGCAGGTGCCGCCGCCCGCGGCCGCGTCAGTGGTCCCCGCGCCGCAGGCGGCGCCAGCCTCGCCCCCTGCGCCCGATCCCGCCCCGCCCGCCATCGCCGTCACGGTGCATGCCGGCGCGCCCGCCCTCGTGCCGCCGCCGCGCCCCGGGCCGCGGACGCTGGCCGCCGTGCCGCTGCGCCCCCGTGCGCGGCCTGAGGCGGGGCTGGTGGCGCGCGCGTCTTCGGTCATGGCCTCGCTGGCCGATCTGTCCGTGACCCCGCATTCGCCCCTGCCGCGCGGCAGGGCCTGCGGGGCGCAGCTTGCCGCCGCCATTCCCGCCCGGCCCGGCGGCGCGGCCGCGGGCAGCGCGCTGGCCCGTGCGATGGACGGGTTGACCGGCAGCGGGCGCGACAGGCTGATCGCGCGGGAACTGCTCCGGGGCAACATCCCCGCCTTCCTGCGCGACCTGACGCCGGTGACGCTTGCCGGACGCATGCCCGATGGTCGTCGCGCCGAGGTGACGATCTGCGTGACGCCCGATTACCTGGCGCTGGGCAGCGACGCGGATTTCCTGCGCGTGCCGATGGGCCTGCCTGCGGCGGCGCTGGTGGCGGACCGCTTCGGCTTCCTGCTGCCGACGACGCGGATGGTGGACGCGGTGCATGCCCAGGCCGGGCTGCGGCTGGCGCCGCAACCGATGACACCGGGGGCCGAGATGACCTCGACCCGCTATTTCCGCCAGCATAACAGCACGGTGCAGGGCCAGACCCGCGGCCGGGCGGGGCTGCTGACGGCGGGGCAGAAAAAGGACCTGGTGCTGACCAACCGGCTGCGCGAGATGCCGGGCCGGGTCGCGATCTATGGCTGGCACCGCCCCGACGGCCAGCCGATCCAGCCGCTCTCCACGGTGCATGGCGCGCGCTATGCCGATTACAGCCACGGCGTGCGGCTGGTCAGCCAGACCGCCTTCGTGAAGGGTCGGCCGGTCGCGCTGGCCGCGCTGCTGGCCGATCCGGCCTTTGCCGCGATCCTGACCGGCGAAGGCCCGATCACGGCGCCGGACCGCCTGATGGCCTCGCTCTACCGCTAGAGTTGTTTCCGATCAAGTTGAAGCATATCCTG
>NZ_DSDD01000424.1:0-3568 GCF_011048875.1 Rhodovulum sp. | reverse complement strand
GCCGCTGGTCGAGGGCGACGGGCTGTTGTCGGGCGGCCAGCGCCAGCGGCTGGCGCTGGCGCGCGCGCTGTATCACGATCCCGTTCTGCTGGTTCTGGACGAGCCAAACTCGGCGCTGGATGCTGATGGGTCGGAGGCGCTGAACGTGGTCGTTTCGGACATGAAGAAGGCGGGGAAATCGGTGATCGTGATGACCCACAGGCCATCGGCCATCGCGGTTTGCGACCGGCTGCTGGTGATTGACAACGGCCAGCAGAAGGCGCTGGGGCCGCGCGACGAGATCGTGCGCTCGCTGATGCGCAATGCGGGCGATGTGCAGCGCACCATCGGATCGGTGCGCGGCACGACGGTTCAGGGGGCGGGCGGATGAGCGAGGCCGACAGGAAGGCCGCCGCGCCGCCCGCGGGTCCCGCGGCTGCGCCCGGCGCGGCGGGCGGTCTGCCGGGGGCGCGTCTGCCGCTGGCGGTGGGGATCGTGGCGATCGTGCTGCTGGTGGGCGGCCTGGGGGGCTGGTCGGTGGCGACCAGCATCGCGGGCGCGGTGGTCGCGACGGGCACGGTCAAGGTCGAGAGCGACCGGCAGGTGGTCCAGCATCCCGAGGGCGGTGTGGTTGGCGAGATCCTGGCCCGCGACGGCGATACGGTCGCGGCGGGGGATGTGGTGCTGCGGCTGGACGGCACCTTCCTGCGGTCGGAACTGGCCATCGTCGAGCGCCAGCTGTTCGAGATCGAGGCCCGCAAGGCGCGGCTGGAGGCCGAGCGCGACGGGGTCGAGACGCTGGTGATCGGCGAGTTGTCGGGCTTCGAGCATCTCGATCCCGACTGGATGCGCGGCCAGATCGAGGGCCAGCAGAGCCTGTTCGCCGCCCGCCGCGTGGCGCTGGCCCAGGAGCTGGAACAGCTCGACGAGCAGAGGAGCCAGATCGAGAACCAGATCGAGGGCACGTTGTCCCAGATCGCGGCACTGGAAAAGCAGCTTGGTCTCGTGGAGCGCGAACTAACGGACAAGCAGACGCTCTTTGACCAGAACCTTGTGCCGGTGGGGCAGGTGCTGGCGCTGCAACGCGACGAGGCGGGGCTGGAGGGCGAGATCGGGCGGTTGATGTCCCAGGCCGCCGAAAGCCGCGCGCGGATCTCGGAACTGGCGGTGCAGGCGCTGCGGCTGGTCGATACGCGCCGCGAGGAGGCGATCAGCCAGTTGCGCGACCTGCAATATTCCGAGATCGAACTGGCCGAGCGCCGCCTGAGCCTGGCCGAGCGGCTGTCGCGGCTGGAGGTGCGCAGCCCGGTGGATGGCGTGGTGTTCGGTTCCAGCATCTTCGCGGTGCGCGCGGTGGTGCAGGGCGGCGCGCCGATCATGTATGTCGTGCCGGGCGGTCAGGCCTTGCAGGTTTCGGCGCGGATCGACCCGTCGGATATCGACCAGGTCTTTCCGGGCCAGCCTGTGTCGCTGCGGCTGACCTCCTATAACAGCCGGACGACGCCGGAACTGCCGGGCGAGGTGTTGCGGATCTCGGCCGACTCGCTGTTCGACGAAGCGACGCGCATGAGCTATTACGAGGCGGTCATCCTGCCCGATACCAGTGTGCTGGCGGACATGCCGAATGTGCAGCTGATGCCCGGCCTGCCGGTGGATGTGTTCCTGCGCACCCGGGACCGCAGCCCGCTGTCCTACCTGGTGCGGCCGCTGAAGATCTATTTCGACAGAGCGCTGCGCGAGGAATAGCGCGGCGGGCGGTCTGCGACGGGTGCGAACGGAACGGGGCCGACCATGATGGCCGGCCCCTTTTTCTTGCGCGTGCTGCGCGGCCTCAGTTCGGCATGACCTCGGCGGTCGGGCGCGGCGTGGCGGCGGTCTCGGCCGGCAGAACCGGCAGCGTGATCGACGGCACCTCGCCGGTCAGGCTGTGCAGAAAGGCGACGATCTTGTCGGCTTCCTCGTCGTTGACCTCTTCGCCCAGCTGGGCGATGCCCATGACCTGCACGGCCACCTTCAGATCCCAGACCTTGCCCGAGTGGAAATAGGGCGCGGTCACGCCGACATTGCGCAGCGGCGAGGCGCGGAAGACATATTCATCCATCGCCGTCTCGGTCACGGCGAAACGGCCCTTGTCGTCCTCGGGCAGGATGTCGGCGCCGGGCTTCTCGATCAGGCCGAACGGGTAATAGCCGTTGCCGCCGAGATTGACGCCGTTGTGGCAGGTCACGCAGCCCTTGTCGACGAAGAGGACCAGACCCTCTTTCTGGACGTCGGTCAGGGCCATCTCGTCGCCGTTCAGGAAGGCGTCGAAGGGTGCGGGCGTGATCAGCGTGGCCTCGAAGGCCTCGATCGCGCGGGCCATGTTGTCGAAGCTGACCGGGTCGGCCTCTTCGGGGAAGGCGGTTGAGAACCAGTCGCGATATTGCTGCATCGAGTTCAGCGTCGCCACGACGGTTTCGGGCGTGTTCGCCATCTCGACGCCCGCCTGGATCGGCCCCTTGGCCTGTTCCTTGAGGTCTTCGGCGCGGCCGTCCCAGAACTGGGCGATGTTGAGCACCGAGTTGAACACGGTGGGCGAGTTGCGCGGCCCCTTCTGCCAGCCATGGCCGATCGAGGTTTCCAGGTTGTCGTCGCCGCCGGTGGTCAGGTTATGGCAGGAATAGCAGGAAAACACCCCCGAGGCCGACAGGCGCGGGTCGAAGAACAGCGCCTTTCCAAGCTCGATCTTTTCGGGGGTCACCCGGTTGTCGGCTATCTGCGGAATGGTCGAGGGCAGCGGCTCGAAATAGTCGAGCGCCATCTGCCGCAGGTCCGAGGCCGAGACGGGCAGCGCCATCGCGGTTGTCAGAAGCGCGGTCGAGAGGAGACGTTTCATGGTAAGCACCGTTTTGCAAAGGTTCGCGCGCTGTCCTGACCTTGGAATGCTTCCAAGTGCGAGCCTTGACCTGCATCAAGTCCCTTGCCGATTTGCCGGGGCTTTCGGTATCTCGTTGCACGCGATGGTAGGCAAGATGGCTGATTTCCAGGGAAAACAGCCCGATCCCGGCGGGGCTGCGACCTTTCGACCCTGAACCGGCGGCCCGTCAGGCCGAGCGCAGCAGCACCTTGGCCGAGCCGACGGCCGCTGCGATCCGCTGGTAATGCACCATGCGCCGCGCGGAGCTTTCGGCCGAGCGCAGCAGCCGCGTTTCTGCCTCTTCGAGGATCTGCGCGGCGGCCGCGTTCACGCTGGCAAGTGCCTCGGGGCGCACCGGGGTCAGCGCCGGGGTGGTCTCGCCCGAGGGTTGGCGCAGCCTGATCTGCGGCTGGGTCCGGTCGCGATTGGCCGCAGCCAGAGTGCCCAGATCGCACGCGGCCTGGGTAAGGGCATTCTTCGCGTCCCGATAGTCACCGCGCGGCATCTTGGCGGCGATCCGGTCGAGGGCCTTGGACAGGCAGTCGACGGTGTGTTCCGGGCCCGGGACCTGGCTTGTCTTACGACGATCACAGGCTCCCGGGTTAGAAGGGAGCCGCTGCCCGGCACCTTAAATATGCCGGGCAGCGGCGGCGGTTGGATCGTAATGGGCTGGGTCGTGATGGACCGTTCTGC
>NZ_DSDD01000330.1:0-3589 GCF_011048875.1 Rhodovulum sp. | reverse complement strand
GCCTCCTGCGGTGATGGCCATTGAGGGCAGGCTGTTCGAGTTGCACCCAGCAGAAAACTATACCGATTACAGGATGTTCGTGGATCGGAAGTTTGCCGAATCCCAATCGATCTCGCGTCTGCGAGACCTGGTAAAGGGACGCCGCTGTCTGATGCTGGATGTCGGGATGAATTCTGGGCTGTTCACGTTGGCGCTTGCCCCCGAGATGGCTCCTGAATCGCGCGTTGTGGGAGTGGAGGCGAACGCCTCGCTACGCCCGCGCATCGAGCGCAACCTGGCGCTCAATTCCCTCGGAAATATTGTCGACGTGCACTATTGCGCTGTCGGCGCGGAACCCGGCATTGCTCGGCTCCGGATCGATAGCCGCAACCTTGGTGCTTCGACCGTGCTTTCAGACGGGGAAAAGGGCATTAAGGTGCCAATGCGTCGATTGGCCGATATTACGCCCGAGGACCCCGAAGCCGAACTCTTTCTCGTAAAGATCGATATCGAGGGATCCGAGGATGCGGCTCTTGTTCCGTTTCTGAACCGGCCGGATGGCCGTTTGCCCGATTACATCATGCTTGAGGTCTTGCATAAGGACCACTGGAAGTTGCCATTGGAACAGACACTGGCCGAAAGGGGATATCACGCGGTCTATTCTGGCGAGGGTAACACCCTGTTCGCGCTGAACGCGGGCTGATCGGCTCGTGCAACTGCCGCTCGGGACAAGGAGTTCCTGGCGGGTGCGCAAGTGAAAGAAGGCATCACAAATGGTCGAACTCACTCTCCCCAAGAACTCGGTGATCCGCGGCGGCAAGATCTGGCCGAAACCGGCAGGCGCCACCAATCTGCGCGAGTTCCGCATCTATCGCTGGGATCCCGACAGCGGCGAGAATCCGCGGGTGGATACCTATTTCGTCGATCTCGATACCTGCGGGCCGATGGTCCTGGACGCGCTGATCAAGATCAAGAACGAGATCGACCCGACGCTGACCTTCCGCCGCTCCTGCCGCGAGGGGGTCTGCGGCTCTTGTGCCATGAATATCGACGGGATCAACACGCTGGCCTGCACCTGCGGCATGGCCGAGATCAAGGGGCCGGTGAAGATCTACCCGCTGCCGCATATGTCGGTGGTCAAGGATCTGGTGCCGGATCTGACCCATTTCTACGCCCAGCACGCCTCGATCATGCCCTGGCTGGAGACCGAGACCAACGAGCCGGTCAAGGAATGGCGCCAGTCGCCCGAGGACCGCAAGAAGCTGGACGGGCTTTACGAATGCATCATGTGCGCGTCCTGCTCGACGGCCTGCCCGTCCTACTGGTGGAACGGCGACAAGTATCTGGGACCGGCCGCGCTGCTGCATGCCTATCGCTGGATCATCGACTCGCGCGACGAGGCGACGGGCGAGCGGCTGGACCAGCTTGAGGATCCGTTCAAGCTCTATCGTTGCCACGTGATCATGAACTGCACCAAGACCTGCCCCAAGGGTCTGAACCCGGCCAAGGCGATTGCCGAGATCAAGAAGATGATGGTCGAGCGCGCGATCTGAGGCGACGCGCCTCAGTCCAGCGCCGTCGCCGCCAGCGTCGCGTAGTCGATCGACCAGCGCTGCGCGCGGCTGGGGCAGCAATGCGGATCGTCCGGGCCGGGCATCGAGGTGGTCAGTTCCATCCGCTCGGCATGGAAGACCGGCGCGCGCGGCTCGGTGCCGAAAAGTCCCGAGACCGGCCCGGCATAGCGCAACCCCTCCGCGTCGCGGGCATAAAGCCCGGCATGGATCGTGAAGCCGCTGGCTGAGCCGGGGATATGGGCATAAAGCACCGCCAGCGCGCGCATCGCCTGTGCCGGATCGGCATGGTCGGGCATCCAGTAGCTGCCGAGGTTCTCGCCGCCGGGGGCCAGGTCGCGGATCAGGGCGCTGTCCAGATCGCCCCAGTCCTGCGCGCAGGCGGGACCGGCCAATGCGATCAGGCAGCAGGCAAGCAGGGTCCTCATGGCCGCGCTCCTCCGGTGTTGGCAAAAGGGTGTCGGCGCGCCCGCGCCCTGTCAAGCCCAGCCCCGGAGGACCGATGCCCGAAACGCCCCCCGATGCCGCCGCCCGCCGCACCGCGCCCCCGGTGATCTGCTACCCGCCCGACACGCTGCCCGCGCCCGATCTGGCGCTTTACGCCCGCGCGCGCGACGGCGCGGCAAAGACGGCCGAATTGCTGCTGCCCCCGCGCGCGGCGCGCTATCCCTGTACCAATGCGCTGCTGACCGGCGGGCAGTATCACCACCATTGCCATTCCAACCTGGTCCGCGCGCTGGCCGCCGAAACCGGCCTGACCCCGGATGCGGCCGAGCCGCATGTCCATGACGTGCTGAACCTGTTCATGTGCACGGGCTTCGCCCGCGACAGCCAGCGCTATTTCACCAAGGCCAGCCCCGCGCGCGCGGGCGATCATGTCGAGGTCTTCGCCGAGATCGACCTTCTGGGCGCGCTCTCGGCCTGCCCCTGGGGCGATTGCGGCACCAACAGCCCCATGACCGCCACCTGCCACCCGCTTCTGGTCGAGATCCTCGCGCCCGCCCCCGGCGCGCTGGCAAGATGGCGCCCGCCCGCACCCGCCCCCTATGACCGCAGTCACGGGCTCTGAGCCTCGGGGTTTCTTCTTGGTGAAAATACCCATGTCGCGCCGTTTCCACAGGCGCTGCGCTCAGGCGAAGGCGGCGTCCAGCGCAATCTCCACCATGTCCGCGAAACCCTGTTCGCGGGCCTCGGGCGGCAGGGCGGCCCCGGTCGGCAGATGGTCGGATACGGTCAGAACCGCCAGCGCCCGTGCCCCATGCCGGGCGGCCAGGATATATAGCTCGGCCGCTTCCATCTCGACCGCCAGAACCCCGTGGCGGGTCATCTGGTCGTTCAGGTCGGGGCGTTCGTCATAGAACACGTCCGACGAATAGATGCCGCCCACATGGGCCGCGATGCCGCGGGCGGTGGCGGCGGCATGGGCGGCGGAGAGCAGGCCGAAATCGGCGCAGGGGGCATAGTTCAATTCGCGAAAGACGCCGCGCGAGGGCGTGGACAGCGTCGAGGCCGTCATCGCCAGCACGATGTCGCGCAAGCCCACATGGGCCTGCATCGAACCGGCCGAGCCGATGCGGATCAGCGTCTTCGCGCCGTAATCGCGGATCAGTTCGTTGGCATAGATCGACAGCGAGGGCATGCCCATGCCGCTGCCATGGATCGTCACGCGGTTGCCGCGCCAGAGCCCGGTAAAGCCCAGCATGCCGCGCACGCGGTTGATGCAGACCGGATCGCTCAGGAAGGTCTCGGCCGCCCATTGCGCGCGCATCGGATCGCCGGGCAGCAGCACGGTTTCGGCGATCTCGCCGGGTTTCGCGCCGATATGAATGGTCATGGGGCCTCCGTTCCGGTCGACGCAGGCTAGCGCGGGCGCGGACCTGCGGCAATCCGCATGGCGCGAAGGGGCCGACAGCGAACGGGCGGTCTACCCGGCGGGCCAGCCTTCGGACCGGAGCCGGACACAGGCATTCGGTCCCTTGGGATCGAGCAGGTAGAGGTTCGGCCGCTTGCCCAGATAGCCGCGCCAGGTCTTTTCGGGC
>NZ_DSDD01000479.1:0-3596 GCF_011048875.1 Rhodovulum sp. | reverse complement strand
CCCCTGCGCCTGCGCGGCGAAGATCGTGCAGGCCTTGACCGATTTCCCGTCCATATCGACGGTGCAGGCGCCGCAATGGCTGGTCTCGCAGCCGATATGCGGGCCGGTGATCCCCGGCCGCTCGCGCGGCACATGGATCAGCAATTCGCGCGGCTCGGCCAGCGTCTCGACCGCCTCGCCATTCACCTTCAGCGTCAGGTGCATCCTGTTCGACATCTCGTCCTCCCTCAGGCCCGCGACCAGGCCCGCGCGATGGCGCGGGCCAGGATCACTCCCGCAACGTGGCGCTTGAACTCCACGGGTCCGCGATTGTCCTCGACCGGGTCGATATCGCCCTGCATGGCGTCCAGGGCGGCGACGACCGCGTCCTCCCCGCAGTCGCTGCCCAGAAGGACCTCGCCGGCCGCCGCGCTGAAGACCGGCACATCCGCCAGATTGGTCATCGCGACCGAGGCCGAGACGACGCGCCCCCCTTTGGCCCCGATCAGCACGGCAGCCGCGGCGGTCGCGTAATCGCCGATCTTGCGCTTCTGCTTTTCATGGGCGAACCCGCGGGCCGGGCGGTCAAAGCCGACCGCGGTCAGGATCTCCTCCTCCTCCCGCGAGGTCACATAGAGCGCCTCGTAGAAGCCGCGCGCCGCGCCCTCGTGCACCCCCTCCGGCCCTCCAGCGTGAAGGTCGCATCCAGGCACAGCATCAGCGCGGGCAGGTCGTTGCCCGGATCGCCATTCGCCACATTGCCGCCGACCGTGCCCAGATTGCGCACCTGCGGATCGGCGATCTGGCGCGTGGCCTCGCCCAGCCCGGCATGGGCGATCATCTCGGATTGCGTGACCATCGCCCCGATCCGGACCCGGTCGCCCGCCTCGATCCCGCGCAACGCGGCGATGCCTTGCAGGTCCACCAGATGCGCAGGCGCGGCCATGCGCAGCTTCATCATCGGGATCAGGCTGTGCCCGCCCGCCGCTGCCCATAGGCCACCCGGATCGCCAGAACCCCCAGCCCGCCCGCCACCGCAAAGCCGAGGGGCCGGCAGACCGGCGCGCAGCCCTCGATGGCGGACAGCCCGGTGTCGTGCATCACCACGATCCCCAGCCCCAGCACCGCCCCCGCCAGCCCCATGCGCGGCCCGAAATGCATCAGGATCAGCGCCAGCCCCGCCAACAGGATCGCGATCAGCTCCGAGGCCACCGTGGGCAGCGCCCGGTAATGCACCGCCACCTCGAAACGCATCGCCAGCATGGCCACGAAATGCATCGTCCAGATGCCGCCGCCCAGCGCCACTGCCGCCATCGCGATGCGCAGGTGTCGCACGCCCTCGGACACGCCCGACAGCCCGCGCGTCAGCCCGCCAGCACCTCTTCCAGCTCGCGCGCCAGCCGCTTGCTTTCCTCCGCCCGCGGTTTCGAGAAGCGCGCCAGCAGCAGATAGACCACCGGCCTCAGATACAGCGTGGACAGCGTCGCCAGCCCCAGACCGCCCACGATCACCCAGCCCCCCAGCGCCTCGACGCGGGCCAGCGCCACGCCCAGCGCCAGTTCGGGCGTCAGCCCGGCCGTGATCCTGACCGCGCGGCCCTGGTTCTCGCGGTCAAGTTCCGGGGTGACGGGGCGTTCTTCCAGATGCACGAAACTCGACATCGGCACCATCTGGCCGTCGCCCGTGCGCACATAGACGTTCTGCAGATCGCCCGGATCGTTCACCGGGTTCGCGCTCGACAGCATCTGGATGTCATGGCTCTGGTCGCCGATGAAGACCGAGCCCACCGTCCGCCCGTTCAGCATCGCCCGCAACGCATCCCCCAGCCCGGTGATGTCGATGCCCAGATCGGCGGCACGGGTGCGGTCGATCTCGACGAATAATTGCGGCTGGGTGATCTCGTATTCCAGTTGCACCTCGCCGAAGGCCGGATCGTCCTGCATCCGTTCGACCAGCGTCTCGGCCAGATCGGCCAGCCGCTCGTAGCTGTCGCCGGTGATCGCGAAACTCAGCCCCCGCCCCGCGCCGCCGATCTGGGCGTCGGCATCGGCCTTGACCACCTGCGGGGCATCGGCCCCGGTCGGCAACTGCCCCTCGACCCGGGCCACCGCGTCGCGGATATCGGTCGCGGCCACGTCGATATCCACGCTTTCGGCGAATTCCACCGTCACCCGGCTGCGCCCGAAGCGCGAATTCGACGAGATCGAGCGCACGCCTGCCACCCCTTCCCACCGCGCCCTCGATCCGGCCGGTGATCTCCTGGTCGATGGTCTCGGGCGCGGCGCCCTGGAAATCGGTCGTGACGGTGACCACGGGCCGGTCCACATTGGGCAATTCGCGCATCTCGACCCCGAACAGCGCGGCAAACCCCGCCAGCACGATCAGGGCCGAGACCACCAGCGCCAGGATCGGCCGGCGCACGAACAGCGCGGGGCCTCCCCCTTCGGCGGCGCGCGTCGCTTCCTCCAGCATGGCAGGCTCCTTTCGCTAAAGCGGCGCCGCGCGATCCCCGGCCGGTGCGGCCTGCGGCGCCACGATCCGCACCTCGGCGCCCGGGCGCAGGATCTGCACCCCCTCGACCACGACCATTTCGCCGACCTCCAGCGCGGCCTCGACCAGCACGGCATCGGCACTGCGCTGGCGGATCACCACGGGCACCCGCTCGGCCCGGTCCTCGCGCACGACCCAGACATAGGCACCCTCCGCCGACCATTGCACCGACAGCGGATCGACCGAGGGCAGCACCTCGCCGGGAAAGCGCAGCACCACCTCGAAGGCCATGCCCGCGCGCAACAGATCCGCTGCGTTGTCCAGCCGCCCCTGCACCCGCTTGGTCCGGCTCGCCTGGTCCACCACGTTGTCGATGGCCTGAACCGTGCCCTTCAGCACCGTGTCCCGCATCGACAGCGGCCGCGCCTCCAGCGCCATGCCGGTCGCGACCTGGCCCACCACGCGCTCGGGCACGCGGAAATCTATCAGGATCTGCGTGCGATCCATGATCGTGACCACCGGCTCCTGCGCCGACACGCTGTCGCCCACCGCCAGGTCCAGCACCCCCGCCCAGCCCGAGACCGGCGCCAGCAGGCTGCGCTGCTCCAGCGCGAACTCGGCCTCGCGCAGCGCCAGATCGGCCTCGCGCAGCGCCAGATCGGCGGCCCGGCGGCTGACCTCGGTCACCGCCCCGGTGGTCTCCAGGCGGGCCAGCCGCGCCGCCCCGCCGCGGCCCCGCCGCCTCCTGCCCGGGCGCGGTCGCCTCGATCCCGAACAGCCCCGGCAGGCCCAGCCGGTCCAGCACCGGCCGCGCCGAGGGCACGAAGGCCACCCACAGCGCCAGCGTCACCGCGATCACGAGCGTGGAAAGGGCAATCTGCCGGAGCGCCGGGCGTTCCATGGCCAGGGCGCCGCCATGCGGCCTTGGTACCAGGAGATAGCGCCCCCGCGCCGCCAAGTCACTTCCCCGTCCCCTCACGGGCCGGCGAGTGCCGCGTGATCGCCCCCCCCGCGACACGCCGCCCGGGCCGCTGGACCATCGGCGCGCAGAGGCGTAGAAGCCCGCCATTGCCGCCCGGCAGATGACCCCCAGGACGACCCCATGCCGCGCGCGGACAGGGCAGGGG
>NZ_DSDD01000119.1:0-3597 GCF_011048875.1 Rhodovulum sp. | reverse complement strand
TGAAAACACGAAACGAGCCACAAAAACTCCGTCTCGCAGCGGCCGAAGCGCTCAGGCAGCCATCTCGGCGCTGCCGAAGCCGTTTATCAGACGTTCCATGGGACATGATGCTATGGTCTGCCATAGCTTCAGGCTCTTACAGCCAGCCGCTCCGGTCCGTCAGACGGCCCTCGGCGGAGCCCTACGGTCGGACTCCGGTCGCAGCCGAAGGAAATATCCCGTCGCTGGTCACAGGTCACGGCCAATCGGGCACATCACTCGAACGGCGAATGCCACGCGGGGAGGCTGCAGGCGCGGTCAGCTCGCACCGCGATCACGGAGGCTAGCGCAGGCGGGCGAAACTCGACCGCGGGCTGCGGTTGTCGAAGAAGGGCACGCTGGCGGGCGAGAGGCCGGAGCCGAGAAGGCCCGCGACCTCTGCCAGTACCACCTCGGTTATGAAGGGCAGGTTGAAGCGGCGCACTTCGGTCAAGGGGATCCATTGCAGAAGCCCCAACTCGTCCTCGGCGCGCGAGAAATCGTCCAGATCGTTCGCCACCGCCTCGGCCTCGACCAGGAAGAAGCGCGCATCGAACCGGCGCGGGCGGCCGGGCGGGGTGATCGCACGAAAGATGAAATGCAGGCCCTCGGCGCTGGGCAGATGGCCGGTTTCCGAGAATCCCCGCCAGCCCCTGGGTGCGGGGCTTTCCCAGCTGCCGGGGCGGCCGAGGATCAGGCCGGTTTCCTCCCACAACTCGCGAATGCCGGCCGCGACCAGCGCTGGGGCCAGTGCAGGATCCGCCTCGGCGCACAGTCGCGCCGCGCAGCGGGGGGCGAGGGGATGCGCCAGGGGTACCTTCGTGTCCACCGGATCGACCGCGCCGCCGGGAAAGACGAACTTGTTCGGCATGAAGGCGGCCGAGGCGCCGCGCTGGCCCATCAGCACCCGGGGCGCCGTGTCGGCATCGCGCAGAACGATCACCGTTGCCGCGTCGCGGATCGGCGGGTCTGTCAGCTCCCGCTCCCGAATCCGTGCATCCTCCTGGCCCATTGCAACGCTACCATCACACCCTTCAGCCTGGGCAGAAGGTATAGCGCCAGCCCGATGCAGCCAATGGTGAAAACCGAGGCCAGAACAAGGGGATCGGGCCGGAAGGCCAGATGCGCCCAGAGAACCAGGGGCGAGGCCAGGAAGGCCACGATCAGAACGGTCAGATAGACCGGCCCTTCATCGGAATGGTAATGGCGCAATTCTTCCATGCAGACCGGGCAGTGCTCGCGCACGCTCAGATAGCCCGACATCATCGGCCCAGCGCCGCAATTGGGGCAGCGCTTGCACCAGCCGCGCAGAATCGCCGTACCGATGGGCCTCGGGTGCATGTCGAACATCGAGTGATCAGTTGCGGTCATGTTGGGCACGCCTCCGGCTTTGCGTGCAGTCTCAAGCTAGTGACTCCGCATGTGGTTGAAAGGGGATCGACTGTCCTTGCGGCGGGATGTCGCAAAAACTCCTGCGTCGTTGCGACGGAACCCCAGGGCCTGTCCGTAACAGGTTCGACGGTGGGCGCAAACGCCCCGAGGTCACAGGCAAGAGACACGAACAAGGAGAAGGTCCATGACGGACGGGAAAGGGCGCGTTTCGATTTTGGCGCTTGGCGCGGCGGCGATGCTGGTTTTCGCGGTTCCCGCAATCGCGCAGCAGGGCGGTGCCGGGCAGCAGGCCGGGGCGGCGCAGGGCGCGGCCGCGGCGGGAACGCGCGGTGCGGCATTGTTCCAGCGGCTTGATGCGGATGGCGACGGCGCGATCAGCTTGGACGAGTTCACGGCGCGGGCGCGGGCCCGGTTCGCAGAACTGGATGTCGATGGCGACGGCCTGATTTCCGCCGAAGAGGCGCAGAATCTGGGTCCCGCGCCGCGCCGCGCCGAGAAGTCCGGGCCGCGCGGCCGGGGGGATCGCGACTGGCGCGGGAATGGCCGGAAGGGCGGTTACCACTACGGCACGGGGCCGGGGATGCAGGGCGGCGGCTATGGCATGTTCGGCGGCATGGATGGCTCGGGGCCGATGGGCTATGGCGGCTTCGGCGATCCGCGGCTGACGGATGAGGAACGCGCCGACCGCGCCCGGTCCCTGGTCGAGATGCTGGACGCCGATGGCGACGGCATGCTCAGCGCCGAGGAACTGGCCGCACGACCCGGTCCGCAGATGATCTTCGACCGGATCGACACCGATGGCGATGGCGTGATCAGCAAGGAAGAGTTCGACGCCGCGGCGGAACGGTTCGGCGACCGCTTCGGGGTCCGGCGGGCCACGCGCTGAAAGAGGCCGCGGCGGGGCCTTCGGTGCCCCGTCGCGATTGCCGTGCGCCGCATCAGGCGCTAGGCCGGAGCAAGGATGCTGATGCCTTTCGATGCCGAGAGCGGCGAGCCCGACGAGGTCTTGCTTGTGGCCTATGGCCGGGGCGACGCGCGGGCGGCGCGTGCCCTGACGCTGCGGCTGACGCCGCGCGCCCTGGGCTATGCCGCGCGGCTTCTGCGCGACGCGGCCGAGGCCGAGGACGTCGCGCAGGAGGCGATGTTGCGGCTCTGGCGGATCGCGCCCGAGTGGCGCATGGGCGAGGCCAAGGTGACGACATGGCTGTACCGTGTCGTCACCAATCTGTGCACCGACCGGCTGCGGCGGCGGCGCGGGCAGGGGCTGGACGAGGTGCCAGAGCCCGAGGACGATGCGCCGGGCGTCGAGGCGCGGATGATCGCGCAGGCACGGGTCGATGCGCTGGATGCGGCGCTGGCCGCGCTGCCCGAGCGGCAGCGGCAGGCGGTGATCCTGCGCCATATCGAGGGGCTGTCCAACCCCGAGATCGCCGGGATCATGGAGATCGGCGTCGAGGCGGTCGAAAGCCTGACCGCCCGGGGCAAGAGGGCGCTGGCCTCTGCATTGGCGGGGCAGCGCAGCGAATTGGGGTTCGAGGATGACTGACCGGCAGATGAACGACACCGAGATCGAGGCGCTGTTCGCGGCGGCCCGCACCGGCCGGCCGGAACCGTCGGCGGCGCTGCTGGCCCGGGTGATGGAGGACGCGATGGCCGAGGCCGAGGCGCGCGCCGCCCCGGCCCCCGTGCCGCCTGCCCGGCCGATGGGCGGCGGGTTCGCCCGGGTTCTTGGCCTGATCGGCGGCTGGCCGGCGATGGGCGGGCTGGCGACGGCCGGGTTGATGGGCGTCTGGATCGGCTATGCCGCGCCGGGCGGGTTTGACGCGGTGACCGCAACAATTCTGGGCGGGGGTTACGATGTCTCCGACCTGATGCCCGGCCTCGATGCCTGTCTGACGGAGGGTTGAGCATGGCTGGAACCGACAAGACCGCCTCGCCGCTTCGCACGCCCACCTGGATGCGCGTGGCGCTGGTGACAAGCCTGGCGCTGAACCTGCTGGTTCTGGGGATCGTGGGCGGCGCGGTGCTGAAATTCGGGCGGGACGGGCCGTCGCGGGCCGGGTTCTTGCCGGGCGATTACGGCCCCTACAGCCGCGCGATGAGCGAGTCCGACCGCGAGGCGCTGCGCGCCGCCTACCGCGCCGAGGCGCCGCGTCTGCGCGAGAACCGCGCGGCGGTGCGCCAGGG
>NZ_DSDD01000260.1:0-3607 GCF_011048875.1 Rhodovulum sp. | reverse complement strand
G
The DNA here is from genome assembly GCF_011048875.1 of Rhodovulum sp. Lineage (NCBI taxonomy): Bacteria > Pseudomonadati > Pseudomonadota > Alphaproteobacteria > Rhodobacterales > Paracoccaceae > Rhodovulum > Rhodovulum sp. Next base: position 3,606 of record NZ_DSDD01000260.1, on the reverse strand, counting down.
CCCCGCCCGAGCCGCGCCGGATCGAGAACGCCTCCAGCCGCACCGGGAACCGCTTTTCCAGCACCTCGGGGTCGGTCATCCGCGTGTTGGTCATGTGGTTTTGCACCGCGTCGCAGCCATCGAACCCCGGCCCCGCCCCGGTGCCGCCCGCGATGGTCTCGTAGTTCTGGAACCTCTCGTTTCCCCAGGTGAAGTTGTTCATCGTCCCCTGGCTGCCCGCGATCACGCCAAGCGCGCCGTAAAGCGCGTTGCAGGCGGCCTGGCTGACCTCGGTATTGCCCGCGATCACCGCCGCCGGATAGCGTGGGTTCAGCATCGAGCCCTCGGGCGCGATGATCCTCAGCGGTTTCAGGCAGCCCTCGTTCAGCGGGATATCGGCGCCCACCATCGTGCGGAAGACATAGAGCACCACCGCCCGGCAGACAGCGAAGGGCGCGTTGTAGTTGCCCTGATCCTGCGGCGAGGTGCCGGTGAAGTCGATCACCGCCTCGCGGGCGTCGCGATCCACCCGCAGCGCCACCTTGATGACCGCGCCGTGGTCCATCGGATAGCTGAAGGCGCCGTCCGACAGCCGCCCGATCACCCGGCGCACGCTTTCCTCGGCATTGTCCTGCACATGGGCCGTATAGGCCACCACCACGTCGCGGCCATACTGCTCGATGACCTTCAGCAGTTCCCGCCGCCCCGTCTCGTTCGCGGCCACCTGCGCCTTGAGATCGGCCATGTTCTGCGCGACGTTGCGGCAGGGCCAGCGCCCCGAAGTCAGCACAGCCTCGGCCTCGGCTTCCAGCAGACGGCCCCGGTCCACCAGCCGGACATTGTCGATCAGCACGCCCTCTTCCTCGATATGCGTGCTGTCGGGTGGCGAAGACCCGGGCGTGCGCCCGCCGATATCGGCATGGTGCCCGCGCGATCCCAGCCAGAACAGGATGTCGTCGCCCACGAACACGGGCGTTACCACCGTCACGTCGGGCAGATGCGTGCCGCCATTGTAGGGCGAGTTCAGCATGAAGGCATCGCCCGGCCGGATCGCATCTGCATTCTCGCGAATCACCGCCTTGATCGAGTGCGACATCGAGCCAAGATGCACCGGCACATGCGGCGCATTGGCCACCAGATCGCCCGCCGCGTCGAAGATCGCGCAGGAAAAATCCATCCGTTCCTTGATGTTGACCGACCAGGAGGTGTTGGCGAGCGTAGCACCCATCTGGTCCGCGACCGACATGAAGAGGTTGGACATCACCTCCAGGAGCACCGGGTCGGCCTCGGTCCCCAACACGCGGGGGCGGGTCTTTTCCGCGACACGGGTCAGGATCAGGTTGCCACGGTTGTCCACCCCGGCCGCCCAGCCCGGTTCCACGATATTCGTGCCCGTGGGCTCGGTGATGATGGCGGGGCCGTCGATCCGGGCCCCCGCGCCAAGGCTCGCCCGCTCGTAAAGGGGCACCGCGCGGGTCTCGCCGTCCAGATGCACCGGCACCTGCGCCTTGACCTGCGGCACCGCGTCGGGGGCCATCGCCGCAGGCGCCTCGCCGGTCTCGCCGATCGCCTCGACCTCGGCCATGTCGAAGAACAGCGCCCGGTCCGGCGAGGTGAAGCCGAAGCGCGCAAGATGCGCCGCCTCGAACGCCGCCTGCATATCGTCTGCGCTGCCGAAGGGCACCTCCAGCGTCTGGTGCGAGCCCTCATAGCGCAGATGGGCGCGCGCCGCGCAGCGGATCGCGTCCTCGGGCACGCCCTGACGGGCGACTTCGGCGATGGCCTTGCGCCGCAACCCGGCCAGCGCCGCCTCGGCTTGCCCGATCTCCGCCAGCGGCGCGTCGAGCTGGGCTTCCTCCATCGCGCGGATCTCGGCCAACCCCATGCCGTAGGCCGACAGCACCCCGGCAAAGGGGTGCAGGAACACCCGCCGCATCCCCAGCGCGTCGGCCACGAGGCAGGCATGCTGCCCGCCCGCACCGCCGAAACATTGCAGGGTATAGCCGGTCACGTCATGGCCCCGCTGCACGCTGATCTTCTTGATCGCGTTGGCCATGTTGTCGATGGCAATCTTCAGGAAACCCTCGGCAACCTCTTCGGGGCTGCGCAGCGCCTCGCCTGTCGCGGCCGCGATTTCATGGGCCAGCGCCGCGAACTTTGCGCGCACCATATCCACATCCAGCGGTTCGTCGCCCCCCGGCCCGAACACGGCGGGGAAATGCGCCGGGTTCAGCTTGCCCAGCATCACGTTGCAATCGGTCACCGTCAGCGGCCCGCCTCGGCGATAGCAGGCGGGCCCCGGATCGGCGCCCGCACTTTCGGGGCCGACCTGAAACCGGCCATCGGCAAAGCGGCAGATCGACCCGCCGCCCGCGGCAACGGTGTGAATATCCATCATCGGCGCGCGCATCCGCACGCCGGCCACCTCGGTCTCGAAACTGCGCTCATAGGTGCCCGCGTAATGGCTGACATCGGTCGAGGTGCCGCCCATGTCGAACCCGATCAGCCGGTCGAAGCCCGCGGCTTCCGCCGTCCGGACCATGCCGACGATACCGCCCGCCGGCCCCGACAGGATCGCGTCCTTGCCGTGGAAAAGTGCTGCATCGGTCAGCCCGCCATTCGACTGCATGAAGAGCAACTGCTGGCAGCCCCCGGCACCCACATCCAGCGCACCCGCCACCTGATCGACATAGCGGCGCAAGATCGGCGAGAGGTAGGCATCGACCACCGTGGTATCGCCTCGCCCCACCAGCTTGATCAGGCGCGAGACCCGGTGGCTGACCGAGACCTGCGCAAACCCCTCCTCGGCGGCGATTTCGGCCAGCCTGTCCTCATGCGCGCCGTTCAGATAGCCATGCATCAGCGCGATGGCGACGGCCCGGATGCCGCGCCCATGCGCTGCCCTGAGCGCCGCCCGCGCCGCGTCTTCGTCCAGCGGCAGCAGGACATTGCCCTCCGCATCCAGCCGCTCGGCCATCTCGGCCACGTCTTCGTACAGCAGTTCGGGCCGCCGGATATGCAGGTCGAACAGCCGCGGCCTTGTCTGGTAGCCGATGCGCAGCAGATCCGCGAAACCCTGCGTGATGAGCAACAGCACCCGTTCGCCCTTGCGCTCCAGAAGCGCGTTGGTGGCAACCGTCGTACCCATCTTGACCGCCCGGATCGCACCCTCGGGCAAGGGCGCATCCCTGCTCAGCCCCAGCAGATCGCGGATGCCCTGTACCGCCGCGTCCCGGTACCGTTCCGGGTTCTCGGACAGGAGCTTGTGGGTGGCAAGCCGCCCATCGGGCGCGCGCGCGACGATATCGGTGAATGTGCCGCCCCGGTCGATCCAGAATTCCCAGCCGCCCATGTCCCTGCCCCTGCTGCCCGGCGTCACCATGTCCGCCCCGCGCGCCAAAGGTCAAGGCCGCCACGGGCGTTGCGCGGAACACTGTCCCGCCAGAATGCCGATCTCCCTTGCATTCAGGGAACTTTGTTCCGATTTTGACCCGACCCCGGAAAGAGAAGACCATGGCCCGCAACGACGACAGATCCGAACTTGACGCGCTGGACCGGCGCATCCTGGGCGAGTTGCAGGCCGATGCCGCCCAATCGCTGGACGATATCGCGAAAAAGGTCGGCTCG
>NZ_DSDD01000338.1:0-3639 GCF_011048875.1 Rhodovulum sp. | reverse complement strand
CGGCGGGCGGATTGCAGGGGCTCAGCCGTGGCTTTCCAGCAGCGCGCGCAGATCGTCCAGCGTGTTCGCCTCGGCCGGGGGCTTGTCGCGGCGCCAGCGCGCCATCCGGGGAAAGCGCAGTGCGATGCCCGACTTGTGGCGCGGGCTTTCCTGGATGCCCTCGAAGGCGATCTCGAAGACATGCTCGGGTCTGACCTGCCGCACCGGGCCGAAACGTTGCAGGGTGTTGCGGCGCACCCAGGCGGTGATCTCGCGGAACTCGGCATCGGTCAGCCCGGAATAGGCCTTGGTGACGGGCACCAGGTCGGCGCCGTCCCAGACCGCGAAGGTGAAATCGGTGTAGAGCGTCGCGCGCCGGCCATGGCCCGCCTGAGCATAGATCATCACCGCATCGACCGTCAGCGGGTCGAGCTTCCATTTCCACCAGTCGCCCTTCCGCCGCCCCGCGAGATAGGGCGCGGCGGCGCGCTTCAGCATCACGCCCTCGGCGCCCGCCGCGCGGGCGGCGGCCCGGGTCTCTGCCAGCGCCGCCCAGTCAGCAAAGCGCAGGCACGGCGACAGGCGCAGCGGCGCGCGGTCGGGCAGGCGGGCGAGCAGCGCCTCCATCCGCGCCCGCCGTTCGGTCAGTGGGCGGTCGCGGATATCCCGGCCGTCGTCCTCCAGCAGGTCATAGGCTTTCAGCACGACCGGCGCCTCGGCCAACAGCCGTTTCGACAGGCTCTTGCGGGTGATGCGTTTCTGAAGCGCGGCAAAGGGCAGGGGGCGGTCATCGGCCCAGCCAAGGATCTCGCCGTCGATCACGGTGCCCGGGGGCAGGAAATCGCGGGCCTGCGCCAGTTCGGGGAACCTGTCGGTGATAAGCTCCTCGCCGCGCGACCACAGGAAATGCGTCCCGCCCCGAACGATCAACTGCCCGCGGATGCCGTCCCACTTGTATTCCGCGCACCAGTCGGCGGGATCGCCCAGCGCCTGTGCTTCCCCCTCGATCTGATAGGCGAGGTAGAAGGGATAGGGCCGCGACAGCGCGGCGGCGGGGTCGGGCGTCTCGATCAGCGCGGCCCATGTGGTGGTGGCTGGCGTCCAGTCGCCCATCAGTCGATGCGCGAGGTCCGCCTCGGCGATGCCGGTGGCCCGCGCCAGCGCCCGCGTCATCAGGGTCTGGCTGACTCCCACGCGGAACCCGCCGGTGATGAGCTTGTTGAACAGGAAGCGTTCCGTGCCGTCGAGCCGGTTCCAGGCGGCGAGGATGCGCGCCTTGCGCGCGGGCTCGTCGAGCGCGGTGAGCGCCGCGATCTCGGCCATCCAGTCGCTGAGCCGCGCGTCGCTGTCCCCGGTCGCGGGCGGCAGAACCAGCGCGATGGTTTCGGCCAGATCGCCCACCACCGGGTAACATTCCTCGAACAGCCACAGCGGCAGCCCGGCGCCCTCGGCCGCCCATTCCCGCAGCCGCGTGGTCGTTACCGCCCGGCGCGGACGGCGGCCCGACAACAGCGCCACGGTCCACAGCCGGTCGTCCGGGGGCGCCTCGGCAAAGTACTCGGCCAGCGCCGCGACCTTGGCGTTGGTCTTTGTCGTCCGGTCGAGTGCGGTGAAAAGGGCGGCGAAACGCTTCACAGCGTATCCTCGGCGCTGTCGAGGCTTTCGCCCTGGAAGGCGGTGCGCACGATTTCGGCGTCGTAGCCCTGATCGGCCAGCCAGCGGCGAAAGACGCTGGTGTAGCCGTGGGTGACGAACACCCGTTCTGCGCCGGTTGCGCGGATGGCGGCGTTCAGCCCGGCCCAGTCGGCATGGTCCGACAGCACGAAGCCGCGCTCGGCACCGCGCCGCCGCCGCACGCCCCGAAGCGCCATCCAGCCCGAGGCGACGCCGGTTTCTGCGGCCCCGAAGCGCCGTGCCCAGGGGCCGCCCAGCGCCGAGGGGGGCGCCAGCACCAGCGCGCCCGGATGCGCCTTGAGGTCGGTCGCCGGGGTGACGGGCACCGTCTGGGGCAGCGCGATCCCCTGGCCGCGCATCACTGCGCAGGTGGCCTCGATCGCGCCATGGGTCAGGATCGGTCCGATCGAGGCGTCCACCCCCGCCAGCAGCCGCTGCGCCTTGCCCAGCGCATAGGCGCCCAAGAGGCTGACGCGCCCCTCGGCGGCATTGGCGGCCCACCAGTCGTCGATCCCGGCCAGAACCTGCGCCTGCGGTGCCCAGGTGAAGACCGGCAGCCCGAAGGTGCATTCGCTGACGAAGGCATGCGCCCGGACCGGCTCGAACGGTTCCGACAGGCCATCCGCCTCGGTCTTGTAATCGCCAGACACCACCCAGACCTCGCCCGCCACCTCGACCCGGATCTGGGCCGAACCGGGCACATGGCCCGCGGGGTGAAAGGACACGAGCGCATCGCCGATCCGGCGGGGCTCGCCATAGGTGATGGTGTCCAGCGCGATCCCGCCCAGCCGGTGGCGGATCACCGGCGCGGCCGGGGCGGTGGCCAGATAGCGGCGATGGCCGGGGCGGGCGTGGTCGGAATGGCCATGCGTGATCAGCGCGCGGTCCACCGGCGCCCAGGGGTCGATGAAGAAGTTGCCAGCCGGGCAGAAGATGCCGCGCTCGGTAAAGGTCAGGACGGACATGAGAGCCAATATGGGTCAGGTGGCCGGCCGGGCCACCGGCTTACAGCTGGCCGATGCGGTCGAGAATGCGCAGGGGCGGGCGTGGCGCGGCATGGCGCGTGAAATGCGCCGCAGCTTCGTCGAAGACGCGGGTGCGGGTGGGCGCGTTCTCCATCATTACTTCGTGGCGCGCGCCCTCGATCTCGCGCAGCGTGCCCGCGGGCCAGGCGCCCTTGAGCGTGCGGATCGCGTTCGGGCAGACGATGCGTTCGTCGCTTCCCAGATAGGTCAGGGTGGGCACGCTTGGCGGCGGCATGCACGTCAAAAGGCGTGTCTCGCGCAGCGCCTCGTGCAACCAGGCCAGACTGGGCCCTCCAACCGCCAGTTCGGGCCGTGCGGCCAGTTGGCGCCGCATGTAACCGAACATCTCGGGATCGCCGGTCAAGTCGTTGTCATCGAAGTGGCAGGCCAGCACATAGGTCCGCCCCCCCTTGGTCGGTGTGACCCGCCGGTCCAGCCCCAGCGGACGGCTTGCCGCGCTCAGTGCCCAGGCGGCGCGGCGCATGAGCGGCGAAAAGCGGACGCCCCACATCGGCGCCGTAAACACGGCCGAGGCGACATCCAGCCCCTCATGCAGCGCGCGCAGACCGATGCAGCCGCCCATGGAATGGGCAAGCAGGTGAAACGGCCGGGGCAGATCAAGGGCCTGCGCAACATCCAGCATCGCCGCGACATCGCGCTGGTAGGTGTCGAACCGGTCTACATGACCAAGCACCGGATCGTCATGCAGCCGGTCGGCCAGCCCCTGACCGCGCCAGTCGACGGCTACCGTGGCAAAACCGCGCGCCACCAGTTCGCCCGCCGCGCGACCGTATTTCTCGACATATTCGCTGCGGCCGGGAAACAGCAGCACCGTGGCCCGCGCCCGCGCCGCCGCCCAGACCGCCACGCGGACGCGGACTCCGTCAGGGGCCAGGGCCCAGAACGCGACGGCGTCCCCGGGGCCTTCGGCGATGTCGTTGTGAAAGGGCGCGCGGTCCAT
>NZ_DSDD01000433.1:0-3656 GCF_011048875.1 Rhodovulum sp. | reverse complement strand
GCGTTTCGCCGCCAGTGCCGCGACCACGCAGAACAGGTTCATCTGCGTTTCCTTGCCGCCAAAGCCGCCCCCCATCCGCCGCACGTTCACCAGGACCGCATTGGCCGCCACCCCAAGCCCCTGCGCCACCATCTGCTGAACCTCGGTCGGGTGCTGGGTCGAGGCGTGCACCGTGCACCTCGTCATCCTCGCCCGGAACCGCAAAGGCGATCTGGCCCTCCGGATACATGTGGTCCTGCCCGCCGACCGTCATCCGCCCCGCGATCCGGCGCGGCGCGGCGGCCAGCGCCGGCCCCACCTCGCCGCGCTCCGGTTTCAGCGGCGGGGCAACGTCGGGATAGCCCGCGGCAAGCGCCTCTTCGACGGTGATGGCAGCGGGCAGCGGGTCGATCTCGACCTTCGCCAGCACCGCCGCCCGCCGCGCGGCGTCGCGGTTTTCCGCGATGACGGCAAACAGCGGCTGGCCGTGGAACGCGATCCGCTCGGTGGGGATGCCGGATCGTCGCGGATGCCATTAGGGCTGATGTCGTTGAGGCCCGGAATGTCGGCGGCGGTCAGCACGCCGACGACGCCCGGTGCGGACGCGACGGCCGACAGGTCGAGTCCGCGCAGCCGCCATGGGCGACGGGGGCGAGGCCGCGATAGCCGTGCAGCGTGCCCGCGGGTTCGGGGATGTCGTCGGTATGGTCGGCCCCTCAGGCTCGTTCCAGCCGGACAGCCTCGGGCCCGGCGACGTGGTCCAGCCAGAACCGCCGGAACAGGTTCTGCGCGACCTTCATCCGGTAGGCGGCCGTGCCGCGCCAGTCGGTCAGCGGCGTGAAATCGCGCGGCGCGCGGTCCTGGCGGCCGTAGTCGAGGAAGAAGTCTTCCAGCAGCAGCACCCGCCGCACATCGCCCCGGCGCAGAACCACCTCGGCCGCCAGCGCGATCAGCACGGGCGGCGTGTCCCCGATGGGCGAGCCGTTCGCGATATTGCCCCCGATCGTGCCCGCCGCGCGCACCTGCGGACCGCCGATCCGCGACCAGTAGCCCGTCAGATGCGGAAAACCCGCAACCAGCGGGCCTTGCGCCTCGGCATAGCTGGCCCCCGCGCCCAGATGCAGCGCGCCGTCGCGCGTCTCGATCCGCCGCAGCGCATCGAGATGGCCGACAAAAATCGCGGGCGAAATGCGCCTCAGCCCCTTGGTCACCCACAGCCCCACATCGGTCGCCCCCGCCACCACCACCGCATCGGGCCTCTCGGCCAGAAGGGCGGCGAAATCCTCCACATCCGCGGGCAGGATCGCCCGGCTTTCCCCGCGGGCAACCTCGACCCGCCGTCCGTCGCGTAGCCCGGCCAGCCGTGCCGCCACCCGGGCGCGGCCCGCCACCAGCGGATCGGCCGCACGGTCCCCGAACCCGCCCATCGCCTCGGCCACGCGCAGGATCGGCGCATAGCCCGTGCAGCTGCACAGATTGCCCTGAAGCGCCTCCTCGACCGCCTCGTGCCCCGGCGCGGGCGGCGAAAGCCACAGCGCCACCAGCGCCATGACGATGCCTGGCGTGCAGAACCCGCACTGGCTGCCGTGACGGGCGACCATCGCCGCCTGCACCGGATGCAAGCCCCCTCCCGGCCCCGCCGGATGCTCGACCGTCACCAGATGGCAGCCATCGAGCGTGGCCAGCGGGCGGATGCAGGCATTGACCGGCTCATAAAACCAGCCCGCCCCCGGCCAGCCGGCCCACCAGCACCGTGCAGGCCCCGCAATCGCCCTCGGCGCAGCCTTCCCTGGTGCCGGTCAGGCGGCACTGAAGGCGCAGGAAGTCCAGCACCATGTCCTCGGCGCCGACCTCGGACAGGCGAACCTCATCGCCATTCAGCAGGAATCCGATTTCCCGGCGGTCTTCCATCGCGCGTCCCTCCACTCCACCAGTCTACGCGCGCCGGCGGCGGGGGCAACATCCGCCCGGCCTTCCGGCCCCGCCTCGCCAATCCGCTGCCCAATTCCCGGGCAACGAAAAAGGGGCCGCGAAACGCGGCCCCTTTCGGAGACGGGAAAAGCCGGACGGCTTACATCATGCCGCCCATGCCGCCCATGTCGGACATGCCGGCGCCGGCACCGGCACCGGCGCCTTTCGGCTCGGGCTTGTCGGCCACCATCGCCTCGGTGGTGATCAGCAGGCCTGCGACCGAGGCCGCGTCTTCCAGCGCGGTACGGGTCACCTTGGCGGGGTCGATCACGCCGAACTTGAACATGTCGCCATATTCCTCGGTCTGGGCGTTGAAGCCGAAATTGGCTTCGGCGCCTTCACGCACCTTGCCCGCGACCACGGCGCCGTCCACACCGGCGTTCTCGGCGATCTGACGCAGCGGCGCTTCCAGCGCCTTGCGCACGATCGCGATGCCGGTGTTCTGGTCCTCGTTGGCCCCGGTCATGCCCTCGAGCACCTTGCCCGCCTGCACCAGCGCGACGCCGCCGCCGACCACGATGCCTTCCTGCACGGCCGCGCGGGTCGCGTTGAGCGCGTCATCGACGCGGTCCTTGCGCTCCTTGACCTCGACCTCGGTCATGCCGCCGACGCGGATGACGGCAACGCCACCGGCCAGTTTCGCGACACGCTCCTGCAGCTTCTCGCGGTCGTAGTCCGAGCTGGTTTCCTCGATCTGGGCGCGGATCTGGCCGACGCGGGCCTCGATCTCGGCCTTGTCGCCGGCACCGTCGATGATCGTGGTGTCGTCCTTCTTGATGAGGACCTTCTTGGCGCTGCCCAGCATGTCGAGGGTCACGTTCTCCAGCTTCATGCCCAGGTCTTCCGAGATCACCTGGCCACCCGTCAGGATCGCGATGTCCTGCAGCATGGCCTTGCGGCGATCGCCGAAGCCCGGCGCCTTGACGGCGGCGATCTTCAGGCCACCGCGCAGCTTGTTGACCACCAGCGTGGCCAGCGCCTCGCCTTCGACATCCTCGGCGATGATGAGCAGCGGCTTCTGCGACTGGATCACCGATTCCAGCAGCGGCACCATCGGCTGCAGCGAGCTGAGTTTCTTCTCGTGCAGCAGGATGAGACAGTCTTCCAGTTCCGCGGCCATCTTGTCGGCATTGGTCACGAAATAGGGGCTCAGGTAGCCGCGGTCGAACTGCATGCCTTCGACGACCTCGACCTCGGTCTCCATGCCCTTGTTCTCTTCGACGGTGATGACGCCGTCATTGCCGACCTTCTGCATCGCGTCGGCGATGAAGCGGCCGATATTGGCCTCGCCATTCGCGGAGATGGTGCCGACCTGGGCGACCTCGTCGCTGTCGCTCACCGGGCGCGAGGCGGATTTGATCGCTTCGACCACGGCACTGGTGGCCAGGTCGATGCCGCGCTTGAGGTCCATCGGGTTCATGCCCGCGGCGACCGATTTCATGCCTTCGCGGACGATGGCCTGGGCCAGAACGGTGGCGGTGGTGGTGCCGTCACCGGCCTCGTCATTGGTGCGACTGGCAACTTCCTTGACCATCTGCGCGCCCATGTTCTCGAACTTGTCCTCGAGCTCGATCTCCTTGGCGACGGTCACGCCGTCCTTGGTGATCCGGGGCGCCCCGAAGGATTTCTCGATGACGACGTTGCGGCCCTTGGGGCCCAGGGTGACCTTCACCGCGTCGGCGAGGGTGTTCACACCCTTCAGCATG
>NZ_DSDD01000034.1:0-3687 GCF_011048875.1 Rhodovulum sp. | reverse complement strand
GCACGTTTTTTGCACAGAACGGCGTTGACGCCTTTTTTTGTGCAGACCAGAAAGCCGAAAACGTGAGCACCTGGGAACTCCACATTCCACCATCCCCGGGGTATGGTGCCGCGAGGCAGGCAGAACACTCGGAACGGACATGAGCAGCACGGGCCGGAGAAAACCCCCGCTGGTGGCGGAACGGCGCACCCCGCGCAAGGCGACAGCGAAAAAGACCGGCGCGACCCGGCGCAAGTCGGGCGGCGGGCGAGGACGCACGTCCCGGCGGCGCGGCAACCCGGTGGTCGCGTTCTTCACGGGCATCGTCGGCTGGATCGTTGGGCTGTTCTGGAAGATCAGCTCGCGGATCGCGTTGATGGGCACGGTCGCGGTCGGGCTTGCTGTGCTGTATTTCTACGTCCAGCTGCCCCCGGTCTCCGCGCTGCTCGATGGGCGCAACCGTGGTTCGGTCACGCTGCTGGACCGCGACGGGCAGGTCTTTGCCTGGCGGGGCGAGCAGTTCGGCGGCCAGATCACCGCGGCGACGGTCGCACCCGCGCTGAAGAACGCAGTGCTCGCCACCGAAGACCGCCGGTTCTACCGACATTTCGGCCTTGACCCGCTGGGCATCGCGGGCGCGGTCCGCATCAACATGTCCGAAGGGCGCGGGCCGTTCTCGGGTCATGGCGGCTCGACCATCACCCAGCAGACCGCGAAACTTCTCTGCCTGGGCGTGCCCTACGACGCCCGGGAGTGGAAAACCGAAGCCGCCTACGAGGCCGACTGCCGTCGCACCACCCTGAGCAGAAAGGCCAAGGAGGCGGTCTATGCGATGGCGATGGAGGCGCGCTATACCAAGGACGAGATCCTTACGATCTATCTCAACCGCGCCTATCTGGGCGCGGGCGCCCGCGGCTTCGAGGCTGCGGCGCAGCGCTATTTCGGCAAGTCGGCGAATGCGGTCACGCCCTCCGAGGCGGCGATGCTGGCGGGGCTGCTGAAGGCGCCGACGACCTATGCCCCGACCAACAATCTGGAACGCTCGCGCAATCGCGCGAACCTGATCCTTGGGCTGATGGAGCAGCAGGGCTTTCTGACCGCGCGCGAGGCCGCCGAGGCCCGCGCGAACCCCGCCCGGCTGTCCCAGGTGGCGGAATCGCGATCGGGCGGCTATTTCGCCGATTGGGTGATGAGCGCAGGCCCGGATTTCCTGACCCGCGACACGACCGAAGATGTGATCATCCGCACCACCTTCGACCCGCGTCTGCAAAAGGCCGCCGAGGATGCGCTGACCACGATCTTCGAGACCAAGCTCAAGCCCGGGTCCAAGGCAGAGGCGGCAATCGTGGTGATGTCGGCAGATGGCGCTGTGCGGGCAATGGTCGGCGGGCGGCAGACCTCGATCGGGGGCTTCAACCGGGCCACCATGGCCCTGCGGCAGACCGGTTCGGCCTTCAAGCCCTTCGTCTATGCGGCGGCGCTGGACCTTGGCTATACGCCCAATGCGACGGTCGTGGACGAACCGATCACGATCCGGGTGCCCGGTTCCGGGGCCTATTCGCCCGAAAATTTCGACCGCCGCTTTCACGGCCGCGTCACCCTGACCGAGGCGTTGAAACATTCCTACAACATCCCCGCGGTCAAGGTGTCCGAGGAGATGGGCCGAGAGAACGTGCGCAAGATCGCCGCCGATTTCGGGCTGCAAAGCGATCTGGCGCTCGGCCCGGCGCTGGCGCTGGGCGCGTCGGAATCGACGCTGATCGAGATGACGGGGGCCTATGCGGGCATCCTGAACGGCGGCTCCAGCGTGACGCCCTATGGTCTGCTTGATCTGCGCCTGAAGGGCGAGCGCGATGTCCTCATGGACAAGGCAGGCGGCATGGGCGAGCGCGTGATCTCCCAGGACGCCGCACAAAGCCTCGTCTACATGATGCACGAGGTGATCGAGTCGGGCACCGGACAGCGCGCAAAGCTGCCGGGATGGCAGGCGGCAGGCAAGACCGGCACCACCTCGGCGGTACGCGATGCCTGGTTCATCGGCTTCACCGCCGAATATGTGGCCGGCGTCTGGATGGGCTATGACGACAACACGCCGATGACCGGCGTCACGGGCGGCGGCTTGCCTGCCGAGATCTGGCGCGAGGCGATGGTGCGGGTGCATCAGGGGCTGACGCCGCGCCCGCTGCCGATGCTGGTGCCCGAGCCACCCGCGCCCGAATACAACTACCCGGGCGAGACCTATTCCTCGGGCGAGGGCTATGGCCGGCGTGGCCCGAACCCGCCGCGCGAAAGCGTCGGCGATGTGGCCGAACGGATCCTGCTGGAGGTGCTGGGGGCTATCCTTGGCGGCAGCCGCAACTGAGGCGCGATGCGCCTCAGCCCATCCGCCGCAGGTCGGCGATCAACGCGTCCAGATTGCCGCGGCGCTGATCCAGCAGCGCGCCGATCTCGGTGCGCTCGGTGGCCAGCATGTTCACGCCCTCGATGAAGATATTGAAGAACAGGTTGCGCCCCGAGCGGTCCGAGACCAGGAAAACCACCTCGAACGGCGCCTGCCCGCGCAGCGCCGCCGTCGTCCGGACCTCGTAGAAATCGCGGACTGGCCTTACCTCGCGCACGATAAGTTCGCCGCCGATGAACTCGCGCAATCGGCGGCCATACTTGCGCGAGATGTAGCCCTGGAACGCCTCGGAAAAGGCGCGCATCTGCGCCGCAGAGGCCGAACGCGCAGCCACCCCAAGCGCAGACCGCGCGATGATCGGCACGTCGGCATAGCGGGCGAAAATCCGCTCGAACTCTGGCAGCATCTGCGCTTCCGACCGGCCGGAATTGATCACCCGGTTGATGTCGCCCACCACCTGGTCGATCAACCGCGAAGCCTCGGCCCCGGTCAGCGCAAGCGCTGCACCCGACAAGGCAAGCGTGGCGCCCGTGGCAAGGGCGCAAGCCAGCAGGGCGCGTCGGGCGGGATCATTGGGCAGTGGGGTCCTCATAGGGGTCCTCGTAGGGGTCGAAGTAATCGGGCTCTGCACCGCGGCGCAGAATGAAGCGGCGATTCTCCAGATAGGTCTGGCGGGTCTGCGCATAGCTGTCTGCGCTTTCATATAGGAGCGAATCGATCAGATTCGAGCGCTCGTAGCGCGTCCCGAGCCCCGAAAGGACCGCGACACCGCCCGCCCCCTCGCGCTGTTCGGTATTGGGCAGGCGCGCGGTCGGGCTGAGGACCAGATCGACGACCGTGCCCAGCGCATCCCGTCCGGTCGATGGCCCGAGCAGCGGCAGTTCCATGTAACTGCCTTCTGCCACGCCCCAGACATGAAGTGTCTCGCCAAAGTCGGTGTCGATCCGCGCCGCCCCCATCCGAGTCGCGGGGTCCAGAAGCCCGCCCAGTCCGATGGTGGAATTGACGAGGAAGCGCGTGGTATTCTGCGCCGCGTCGCCGGGACGAAGCTGCAACAGGCTGTTGATGACCGCCCCCGGCAAGGCCAGGTTCGAAGCGAAATTGCCGATGCCTGTGCGCACCGGCCACGGAACGGTTCGGCCATAGGCCATGGCAGCCGGGCGGACGACATTCCGGTCCAGCGCGATATTGCCCCGATGCACGGCGCGGTTCTGCGCCTCGTGCGGGTCGGAAATCCCGCTGGGGATGGGCGCGGCACACCCGGCCAGAAGGACCAGCGCGACCGCAGGCACGAACCGTCGGGACAG
>NZ_DSDD01000385.1:0-3688 GCF_011048875.1 Rhodovulum sp. | reverse complement strand
TTGGTCTTGCGCGTATCGATGCCGAGCAGGCTGTAGGGCGGGCAGGTGCCCATCGCCGCCGTGGCAAGCAGGACGATGCCGATGAGTCCGGCGATCCAGGCCCAGACACCGCCGAAGGTGGTGAAGGCGAGGATGAGCAAGAGCACGCCGATGACGGCGCGGACGGCCCGGTCGACCATTCCCATATTCTTTTCGAACATTGGCTTTCTCCCTTGATGGCGGGCCGCTTGATCCTTGCGGTCCCCATAGGTGGAATCTGGACAGCCGGGCGGGCGTTTCAAGCCCGTCCGGCCGTCCGGGCGCGCGGGAAGAGGACGCGCCGCAGGGCTGATCAGCCGTTTTTCTGGCAGGTGTTCACGCCGATGAGGTTGTAGAGCGGACAGGAGGACATCAGCCCGGTGGCCAGCGGGACGATGCCGATCAGCCAGAGCAGGCTGGCGTCGGTCAGGAACGCCCAGGCCAGCAGCATGAACGCGCCGATAGCGATGCGGGCAGTGCGGTCGATGCCGCCGACATTCTTCTTGAACATGGGTCTTCTCCGATGGTGTGCAAGGGTTGCCGCCCGAGTTTCACGGGCATCGAGGTCTCACCATGCGTCATGCCGGGCGGCGGGTCTGTGATCTTGTCACGCCGCGCCGTCGACGGCCGCCAGCCGGGCAAGCCCCTCGCGGTCCTGGATCGTCACCACGCCGCGGTCGACCTGCACCAGCCCCGCCTTGGCCAGCGCGTCGAGCCGGCGCGAGACGACCTCGCGCGCGGTGCCGATGCGGGTGGCGATCTCCTGATGGGTGGCGCGCACGGCGCCGTCCTCGGCCGAGGCCAGCAATTCGGCCGCAAGGCGGCATTCGACGCGCTGGAAGGCGACCCGTTCCAGCAGCGCCATGATGGATTGCAGCCGCATCGCGAAGGCGCCGAAGACGAAGCGGCGGAAAACCGGCGAGGCGTCCATGAGCCGCAGGAACATCTCGCGCGGCAGAAGCACGGCCTCGCAATCGGTGACGGTGATCGCCTCGCCGGTGTAATCCTCGCCGCCCAGCAGGCCGAGGGTGGATTGCACGCAGGACTGGCCCGGCTCGATCCCGTAAAGCAGGATCTCGCGGCCGGTGGGGCCGGTCAGGAAGACATCGACCCGGCCGGACAGGAGGATGGTGAAGCCCTTGGCCGCCTCGCCGGGGCAGAACAGCACCTTGCCCTTGGGCAGGCGCAGCACGGGCAGGTTTTCAAGCCGGGCGGCGGTGCCCGGCTCGATCCCCTCCAGCCCCTTTGCGCGCGAAAGCCAGCTCATGCCCGGCCGCGTTTCTCGAAGCGGGGCAGCATCGCCGAGAAGTCGCGGCCCCTGCCGTCCTCCTGTTCGACGAAGGCGGCGTAAAGCTCGGCCGCACGCTGGCCCATCGGCGTGTCGGCATCGGCAGCCTCGGCGGCCTGCTGGGCAAGGCGCAGGTCCTTGAGCATCAGTTCCGCGGCGAAACCGGGCCTGTAGTCGTTGTCGGCGGGGCTTTTCGGGCCGATTCCGGGGGCGGGGCAATAGGCGTTCATGGTCCAGCTATAGCCCGAGGAGGTCGAGACCACGTCGAACATCTTGCCGCGATCCAGCCCCAGCTTGTCGGCCAGCGCAAACGCCTCGCAGGTGGCAATCATGGTGACGCCGAGGATCATGTTGTTGCAGATCTTGGCGGCCTGGCCCGCGCCCGAGGCGCCGCAATGCACCGCCTTCTGGCCCATCACGTCGAACAGCGGGCGGACCTTGTCGAAGGCGGCGTCGCTGCCGCCCGCCATGAAGGTCAGGGTTCCGGCCGCGGCCCCGCCCACGCCGCCAGAGACGGGCGCGTCCACCGCCATCTTGCCTGCGGCCTCGGCCTCGGCAGCGACGGCGCGGGCGCTTTCGACATCGACGGTCGAGCAGTCCAGCAGCACCGCGCCTGCCTCCATCACCGGCAGCACCTCGGCGGCCACGGCGCGCAGGATGGCGCCGTTGGGCAACATGGTGATGACCACATCCTGCCCGCGCGCGGCCTCGGCGGCGCTTGCGGCCGGGGTGACGCCTTTGGGGCAGGGGGCAGCAAGGTCGAAGCCTGTCACCTGATGGCCCGTCCCGGCAAGGTTCGCCGCCATCGGCGCGCCCATGTTGCCCAGTCCGATGAAGCCCACCTTCATGTTCTGTCCTCCTCAAGGTTCAGTTCGTCCGGCCCCAGCGGCGCCAGCATCGCCGCCACATCGGCCGCGGTGACCGAATTCAGGTCGGCATGGCGCCAGCTCGGGTTTCTGTCCTTGTCGATGATCGCCGCGCGGATGCCTTCGAGGAAATCCGCATGTTCCGGCGCGCGATGGGTAAAGCGGTATTCCAGCGCCAGCGCCTCGCGGATGGCGTCGCAGCCTTGCAGGCGGTTCTGCATCTCGATGGTGCAGGCGACCGAAAGCGGGCTGCCCCGGCCAAGGCGGGCCAGCGTGTCGGTCGCGAAGTCCGAGCCGTCGGCCCGCAGCGCGGCGACGATCCCGGCCAGATCCGGCGCGGCGAACAGCCGGTCCACCAGCGGCTGAAGCGCGGACAGCTCGCCCGGCGGCGGGGGCAGGGCTGCGGCGAGGATGGCGTCGGGATTGCCGGTGGCGACAAGTTTGGCGATCAGGTCGGGCCAGTCGGCCTCGGCCACGAAATGATCGGCAAAGCCCGCATAGATCGCATCGCCCGGGCCCATCCGGCGGCCCGTCGCGCCCAGATAGGCGCCCAGCCGCCCCGGCGCGCTGGCCAGCAGCAGCGAACCGCCCACATCGGGCACCAGACCGATGCCGCATTCGGGCATGGCGATCTGGCTGGTCTCACCCACGATGCGGTGGCTGCCATGGCAGCCCACGCCCACGCCGCCGCCCATGGTGAAGCCCTGCATCAGGCTGACCACGGGTTTCGGATAGCCCGAGATCTTGGCGTTCATCCGGTATTCGTCGCGCCAGAATTTCTGGCCATAGGCGTAATCGCCCTGCCTGCCGGTTTCATACATCACCGCGATGTCGCCGCCCGCGCAGAACGCCTTGTCGCCCTCGGCGTCGATCACGACCAGCGCGATGCCCGCCTCGTGCCGCCAGTCGTCCAGCGCCTTTTCGATTTCAAGGCACATCGGATAGGTCAGCGCGTTCAGCGCCTTCGGGCGGTTCAGCGTGATGCGGCCGGCGCGGCCCTCGATGCGGATCTCGATGTCGGTCATCCCCGCGCCTCGATCAGGTGGCGCGCCACGATCAGCCGCATGATCTCGTTTGTGCCTTCGAGGATCTGGTGCACGCGCAGGTCGCGGACGATCTTCTCGATGCCGTAATCGGCCAGATAGCCATAGCCGCCATGCAGTTGCAGGCATTGGTCGGCCACGCGGCTGCCCGCTTCGGTGACGAATTTCTTGGCCATGGCGCAGAATTTCGTGGCATCGGGGGCCTGGGTGTCCAGCTTCCACGCCGCCTGGCGCAGGAAGGTGCGGGCGGCCTGCAACTCGATCTCGGCGTCTGCCAGCCGGAATTGCAGCGCCTGGAAGCGGTCGAGGCTCTGTCCGAACGCCTTGCGCTCGCGCATATAGGCGAGGGTGGCGTCAAGGGCGGCCTGCGCGGCGCCCAGGGAACAGGCGGCGATGTTCAGCCGCCCGCCATCGAGCCCCATCATCGCGTAGCGGAAGCCCTTGCCCTCTTCGCCCAGAAGGTTCGCGGCCGG
>NZ_DSDD01000046.1:0-3695 GCF_011048875.1 Rhodovulum sp. | reverse complement strand
GCCGATAGCCGCCCATCTGCGCCGGGCTCACCGACCCGGTCTTTGCTGCGCGTTGCGCCCATTTCACCACGCTCGACGGCGCAACCCCGAACTGCGCGGCAACGCTACGGCAGCTCGATCCGGTTTGCATCGCTGCGACAACACGCTCCCGAAGATCGTCTGAATACGGTTTCGTCATCCATGCTGGCCTCCTTCACCAGTATGAATTCTGAATCACACAACGCACCGTATGGGAATCCTCTTTCGATTCAGAGAAAGCCTGAGCCGCTCTATTACGAGAACTGTGTGATCGGCGGGTCGGGCGCCTTTGTGCAGCCGGTGCAGGACCGGGCCGAATTCACTGATTCCGTCCGCCGCAAGCTGATGCGCGAGATCGCCGCTCTGCCACCGCCCGAGCCGGAACACCTGACCCGGGTGGCAGGCTATGACTGCATGATCGGCGAAAGGATGTGGCAGGAGCGCCGCCGGTTCTGGGGCGATCCCTGGGCGCGCCCCCTCAGGCCGCCGCGTCCAGCCCCCGCCCCTTCAGGAGCGCGTCGATCCCCGGCAGGCGGCCACGGAAGGCAACGTAAAGCGCGTCCGCTTCGGCCGTGCCCCCGGCCGAGAGGATATGCGCCTCCAGCGCGCGGGCGGTTTCGGGGTCGAACGGGTCGCCCGCCTCTTCAAAGGCCGCAAAGGCGTCGGCATCCATCACCTCGGACCACATGTAGGAATAATAGCCCGCAGCATAACCCCCGCCCGAGAAGACATGGGCGAAATGCGGCGTCGCGTGGCGCATCCCGATGGCCCGCGGCATGCCGATCGCCTGCAACACCTCGGCCTCGCGCTGGATCGGGTCGGCGGGCGGCGGACCTTCGTGGAAATCCAGATCGACCAGCGCCGAGGCGATGAACTCGACCGTCTGGAACCCCATGTCGAACTTCGCCGCCCCCAGCAGGCCGGTCAGCATGTCGGCGGGCATCGGCGCGCCGGTCTCGGCATGGGTAGCAAAGCGTTCCAGCACCTCGGGCACCTCAAGCCAATGCTCGTAAAGTTGGCTGGGCAGTTCAACGAAATCGCGCGCGACCGATGTGCCCGACAGGCTTTCATGGGTCACATCGCTCAGCATCTGGTGCAGCGCATGGCCGAACTCGTGGAACAGCGTGCGCGCGTCGTCCCAGGACAGAAGCGCAGGCCGCCCCTCGGCCGGTCTTGAGAAATTGCACACGTTCAACACATGCGGCCGGATCTCGCCCGCCAGCTTCTGCTGGGCGCGCAGCGCGGTGCACCAGGCGCCCGAGCGCTTGCCGGGCCGGGCGAAGTAATCGCCGATGAAGACCGCCATATGACGGCCCTCGCGCGTGACCTCCCAGGCGCGGGCGTCGGGATGGTGCAGCGTCACATCAAGCGGCGTGAACTCCAGCCCGAAAAGCCTGTGCGCACAGTCGAAGGCCGCCTCGATCATCCGGTCCAGTTGCAGGAAGGGTTTCAACTCGGCCTCGTCCAGTTCATGCTCGGCCATGCGCCGTTTCTCGGCATAGTAGCGCCAGTCCCAGGGCTCCAGCGGTGCGGGATGGCCGTCTTGGGTCAGCATCGCCTCCAGAATGGCCGCATCGGCCTCGGCCCGGGCCCGTGCCGGGGTCCAGACCGCCATCAGCAGATCGCGCACCGCTTGCGGGGTCTTGGCCATTTCGGTTTCCAGCTTGCCGGCGGCGAAACTGTCAAAGCCCAGCAGCGCCGCGCGTTCGGCCCGCAGCGCCAGCGTCTCGGCCACGATGGCACGGTTGTCGGTCGCGCCACCGCGCGCGCCGCGCGTCACCCAGGCCCGCCAGGCCCGTTCGCGCAGGTCGCGGCGGGAAGAGAATTGCAGGAAGGGCACGATCAGCGAGCGCGACAGCGTCACCACCGGCCCTGCAGCGCCCCGCTCGGCCCCGGCGGCGCGGGCGGCCTCGATCACGAAGCCGGGCAGCCCGTCCAGATCGGTTTCGGCCAGCGGCATCTTCCAGTCGCGTTCGTCGGCCAGCAGGTTCTGGGCAAACGCGGTGCCAAGCTCGGCCAGCCGCGTGTTGATCGCCCGCAACCGCGCGCGCCCGTCCTCGGCCAGCGCCGCGCCCGCGCGGATGAAATCGCGGTGCTTGACTTCAAGCAGGCGGGTCTGTTCGGGGGTCAGATCCAGCACCGCACGCCCCTGCCAAAGCGCGTCGATCCGCGCGAAAAGGGCGGCGTTCAGAACGACATCGGACGAGAACTCGGCGAGTTTCGGCGAAAACGCGCGTTGCAGCGCCTCGCGCTCGGGCGTGGAATCGACCGAGGCGAACAGGAAGAACACCGACAGCACGTCGGACAGCGTGCGCCCGGACAGTTCCAGCGCCTCGATGGTGTTGGCGAAATCGGGCGGTGCGGGATTGGCGGCGATGGCGTCGATTTCGGCCCGCGCCTCGGCCAGCGCGGCATCGAAGGCGGGGGCAAACTCCGCATCCGTGACGGCGGCGAAATCGGGCAGGTCAAAGGGCGCGGCGCGCGGCGCGAGCAGGGAATTGGTCATGGAGCCTCCGTTTGCCGCAAAGCTAGCCGGATCGGGGGGCGGCGCAAGCGGGATCCCGGTCACGACTATTCCGCAGCACAGCCGGCCGCGTCCGAACCGGGCACCCGCTGGGCCAGAAGCGCGGCCAGATGGCGACGCGCGACCGACCGCCCAGCCGGATCCGGCGGGTCGCCTCGACCCCGTCGAGCCGGGGCATGCTGACATCCATCAGGATCACGTCATAGGCACTCGCAAAGGCCATCTCGACGCCTTCGATACCGTCCGCGGCCTCGGTCACGTCATGGCCAAGACCTTCCAACATCGCCCGCGCGACGCGCCGGTTCGCGCGATTGTCCTCGACCAGAAGGATGCGCAGGGGGTCGGCGGCGAGACCCTCGGCGTCGGACGCTGCGGCGGGCAAGGCGCCGGGTGTGGGCCGGGCGGCAAGCGACAGCCGCACGGCAAAGGTGCTGCCAACGCCCGGCATGCTGTCGACCGCGATCACACCGCCCAGCAGCCGGACAAGCCGCGTGGTGATCGCCAGCCCCAGCCCGGTGCCGCCCACGCGGCGGCCATAGGTCGGATCGGCGGTGAAGAACTCGTCAAAGATGCGCCCAAGATCCCCGGGCGAAATCCCGATCCCGGCATCACGCACGGCTATCTCGACCCCATCGGTCATGCCGACGCGCGCAACGGCCAACGTTACCGTGCCGCCGCAGGTGAATTTCAGCGCGTCGCCGATCAGGTTGACAAGGATCTGGCGCAGCCGCCGCGGATCGCCTGTCACATGGCCCAGCCCGTCCCCGGTTTCCAGCACCAGCCGATTGTCGCCCGCCGCGCCGAGCGAGCCATGCGTCGCGACCGTTTCGGCCAGAAGCGCATCGAGCTCGAAAACCTCGGCATCCGCCGCCGCGCACCCCGAAATGCTGACCGAGATCTCGGCCGGGAATACCTCGCCAGTCTTGCGCCGCGCCTCCATCTCGACCCGGCCACCGGCGAAAAGCCGCAACTCGCCGGTTTCACGGAACCGTTCCATCCCGGCCTGAAGGCGGAGGCGGACACTTTCGGGCACGATCATCCCGTCCATGCACCGGCCGATGACCTCGTCGCGGCGAAACCCGAAGATCGCCTCGGCCGCCGGGTTGAAATCGAGGATGCGCCCCTCGCCATCGGCCACCACCACCGCGTCGAT
>NZ_DSDD01000295.1:0-3760 GCF_011048875.1 Rhodovulum sp. | reverse complement strand
GGGGCCTAAAGTCCTTCGGAGAGCGCATCGCCGCGGTTCGCCATTGTCGCTCGGACCAATGGCGCTCCAATGGCTCACCCCCGACCGCCAAACCGCCGAAATCCACATCCGCGTCGCACTCATGAACCGCTTCAATGCTCTCGGCACCGCCGAGATCGTTCGCGTGGCCTGAACCTGAAGGGGAAAGAGGCCCTCGCGTCGAAGGCCGCCTTTCTGCAACAATGCCAACCGGATCGGCCAGTTCCTGAAAGCCTGATTCGACCCCGGGATCTTCGACCGCCTCCAGGCCATGGCCCCCCAGCCGCCCAGTTACTATGGGCGGTCTCCGGACCTTCGCCGCTCATGCCAGCCATGAATGCGGCAGCCGATGGAGCGGACATTACAAGATGCCCCTGCCGTCCTTCCTTCCGCACCGCAGCGAGGTGGCTCCGAGCCCTCTTTTACCGGATGATGCACCGTTCCCGAGCGGCAGCAATGCTCAGGAAGCGTCCAGGCAGGATCTCGACCGCAGAGTATGAGGCAAAGGCTTGCACCACCAAAGATCGGAAGTTCGCCAAGTGGTCAAGCGCTGCGGCGCAGCTATTCCAGACCGGACATTCGCCGCCCGCAAGGATCTCGACAAGGTGTTATGGGTCTGGAGACAGAGATGCAGATACCCCGGCGCCTGTCGGGCGACGAAGGGTGGCGCGGCTCACGACCCGTTTCTTGTCGATTCAGACAGTGCCGGACGTCCTTGTGCCCCTCTGACGCGCCACCTCAACCCCATCGACAAGCCGAACAGCCCGGTTGCGGCAAGGATGATGGTCGGGCCGGCGGGCCAGTCGAGCCAGATGGATTGGGCAAAGCCCAGCCCGATGGCCGCCAGCGCCGAAGCGGTTGCCAAGGCCACCATCATGCGCATGTCACGCGCCCAGTGGGCCGCGATTGCCGCAGGCAGGGTCAGCAGCGCAAGCACAAGGATCAGCCCGACCACCTGGATCAGCAGCACCACCGCAATGGCGATCAGCACCAGCAACAGCCGGTTCAGCGCCTCGACCGGCAGACCGCGCAAGCGGGCAAATTCCGGGTCCAGGCTGATGGCGATCATCGGGCGCCACAGCACGACAAGCGTTGCCGCGACAATGGACAGCCCTGCCCCCATGAACCACAATCTGTCCGGCCCGGCGGTCAGGATCGAGCCGAACAGGAAGCTCATCAACTGCACATTGTATCCCGGCGTGCGGGCGATGAAGAGAACCCCGATCGCCATGCCGACCGCCCAGACCGCACCGATCAGCGCGTCTTCATGCCCGCCGCCGTCAGAGTGGCCGCGCCCCTCGATCCAGCCGATCAGAAACGCCGAGAGGATCGCAGCAGGCAAGGCTCCGATCTCGGGAGAATAGCCGAAATAATAGGCCGCCCCCAGCCCTGCCAGCGCCGAATGGGCCACCGCCCCGGCCAGAAAGGCCAGCCGACGCACCCGCACGAACGGGCCGATCAGCCCGCAGGCCAGCGCCGAGATCACCCCCGCCATCACGGCCCATCGCATGAAGGCATAGGCAAGAAGGCTCACAATCCTACCTCCCGCCGCGCACAATGGGCCGGGCGTTTGAAAATCTGTTCTGCAAGATCAGCCGCAGAGGCGTGGCGCGCGGCCTCCCATACCGACCCCAGCACGCAGAAAACCCGATCCGAATGGGCCGCGATCTGCGCCAGGTCATGCGATACCACGATGACCGGCACGCGCTGACCCAGACCGCACAGCAGTTCAAACAATCGTTCAGCGTGGTCCAGATCGACGCTGGCCGTCGGCTCATCCAGTAACAGCATGTCAGGCTCGGTGGCCAGCGCCCGCGCGATCAGGCCGCGCTGAAGCTCGCCGCCCGACAAGGCACTCAGCGGGCGCCCGGCCAGATCCGAAAGGCCCATCCGGGCCAGGGCTGCATCCACCCGCGCCTCTTGCCCCCGGTCGGGCTGGCGCCAGAGCCCAAGCCCCGGCACCAGACAGGCAGTGGCCACCATGCCCCGCAGGCTGATCGGAAACCCGCGATCGAACCCGGCCGCCTGGGGCACGAACCCCAGGCGCGGTGCTGCCCTGGCAGGCGATTGCCCCAGCACCTGCACAGCCCCCCGGCTGACCGGCAAGCGCCCGGTGATCACGGACAGAAGGGTGCTTTTGCCGCCGCCATTCGGCCCGACCACGCCAATAAGACCGGCGCCGTCGATCCGCAGGGTGACGTCTTTCAGCACCTCGCGCCCGCCGCGATGGACCGTTACATTGTCGATCTGCAATGCCGGGGTCGCACGGGTCATTGGAAGGCCGCAACGAACGCGTCTGCAACCGTCGCAATGGTTTCGATCGGATCAGGGGCAAGCACGTCCAGCGTGACCACCTCTCCGCCGATCTCGGCCGCGACGGTCCGGGCTTCTTCGGTGCTGAGCTGGGCCTGCACGAAGATCACGCGGATATTCTCGGCGCGGGCAGAGGCGACAGCGTTCGCAATTGTTTGTGGACCCGGCTCCATTCCCCGCTCCTCAATCGCGATCTGGCGCAGACCATAGGCATCGGCCAGATAGCCAAAGGCGGGATGGAAGACAAGGAACGCCTTGCCGGCATGGGGTGCCAGCTTTTCACGGGCCTCGGCATCGACAGCATCAAGCCGGGCCAGCCAGGTTTCGGTATTCGTGGCGAAATCGCCTGCGTGATCGGGTGCCACGGTGCTGAGCGCATCGCGTATCGCCATGGCCATGTCGCGCAATTGTGCCGGACCCGTCCAGATATGCGGATCGGGCAGTTCCTTGCCTCCGCGCGGATCTGTGCCGGTGATCGTCCTGACCTTGACATGATCAAACATGCGCACAATCGGCAGATCGGGGTTCGCGGCCTGAACCTGGGGCATCCAGTTGCGTTCATGCGGAATACCCATCGCAACATAAAGCGCAGAGTCCTGCAACGCCGCCGTCTGCCTGGGCGACATTTCAAAGACTGCCGGGGGCGCGCCCGGCGGCACCAGAACCGTGGCTGACACATGATCACCGCCAATGGCCTCGACCATGGTCTGAAGCGGCAGGATGCTTACGACGACCGACAGGTCAGGCTCGGCCGCATACAGCGGGGCGGCCAGTGTCACGGCAAGGACGGGGGCAAGCAAAGAACGAAGGGATGGTATTTTCATTTCATGCTCTCCTAGAAGCGGATGATTGCCCTGGCCCAGAGGCTGCGGCCGGGGGCGGTGGGGTTGAACAGGAAGGGGTTGTCGGTATCGCCGCGCTCGATCAACGGGACATAGGCCTTGTCGAAGACGTTCTCGACGCCCACGCTGAAGCTGGTATTTTTCCGCGGCGTCCAGTTGGCCGCAAGATCCAGCGTGCCATAGCCCGCCCCGAGCGCGCCGCCGGAGCCATTGCCATCGGCGCCCGAGCCAGTGGATATATCGTCATCCAGACGTGACTGGCTGGCCACAAGGTGCCATGTCCCTTCGAACAAGACCTGCCCCCCCTTCCAGCCGAGCTTCAGCGCGGCCTCGGCCGGCGGGATCTGGGCGATGGCGCGGTCGTCGGTGGTGTTCTGGCCATAGGTCAGCCAGATTTCGGCCCCGGCATAGACGCCGTTCTTCCATTCGTAGGTGGCCGCCCCTTCCAGCCCGCCAATGAAGGCATCGACGTTGCGATAGATATTGCGGTTGTCACTCACCAGGATGCCGGCCTGGCCGCGGGCGCGATCCCCGATGATGAAATCCCTGGCCCAGTCGGCATAGGCCCGGCCTGCCAGCGTCCAGGG
>NZ_DSDD01000095.1:0-3775 GCF_011048875.1 Rhodovulum sp. | reverse complement strand
CCGCTGTCGCGCGCGCAACCCGCATCCTGCGGCCCGCAGCACTGGCCGACATGCCTTCATCCAGAGCAGCCACAAACCGCTGACGCAAATCAGAAGAATACGGTTTCCCCATCCATGCCGACCCCCTTCACGGCAGCCAGTATGAATCAGAAATCACCCCGGATGTGAATCCCAAAGATTCAACCTGGTCGCGGTCGACTCTAGACCAGCGCTGTCGACTTCGCCCAGCGGGGACGACGGGTGACCTGCAACAGGCTGACACAGGGTGCGTGGCGACCGCCAAGCGCCAGTGTCGCGGCGCGCAACAACTCGATCCCGTCCTCGGACCGCATCGGCAACGCGCCCGGCGAGATCGGCGCGCCGACCGTCATCCGGTAGGGCTGGCGGTCCTTGTTCAGCGTCTCGTGGAACAGCGTGATGTCCCGAAGCGTCGGGTGGATCAGGTCGAACAGGTAGAACAGAACCGAGTTTCGCGCCCGGATGTTGATCGGAATCACCGGCAAGTCGAACTTTCGTGCGATCGTCGCCGCCGACGCCATCCAGGGCCGTTCATGCAGCGAAAGCCCGCGCCGCTTGGCCAGCCGCCCCGAGGGGAAGATAATGCCGATCCGGCCCTTTTCGATCGCCTCGCGCGTATAGGCCATGGTCTCGCGCATCTTGGCATGGCTGCGCTTTTCCTCGCGCCATTCCACAGGCGCGATGATCTCTTCCATCTGCGGCAACACGCGCAGGATGTCGCGATTGGCGTAGAAGAACAGGTCGGGCCGCCGTTCGCGCAACAGGCTCCAGAGCATGATGCCGTCGGCGATACCGGTGGGGTGGTTCGCCACGATCAGCGCCGGACCCGAGGCGGGGATGTTGTCGAGACCGCTGGCGCGCAGGTCACGCGCCAGAAGGCGGGCCATCTCGTCCATGATGACCGGGGCTGGATGGTGTTGCAGAACCTCACCCAGCGCCACCGTGCGCGGGTAGCCCAGAACGTTGTTGAGAACCCGGCGCGCGGGCGCGCTCCACGGGTGGCTGGCAAAGAGCCACGGCGCGCGTTCCTCGATGAGAGGGTCGATTCGGTCCTGCATGATGCTTCTCACCATACCCGCATGACGTTGCAGTGACAGCAGAGCCGATTCGCCCTCATGCGGTCAAAACGATTCGCGCCCCGGTGGCGACTTATGGCCCGGCGGCCAGCAGGCGTCCGACCATCTCGCCCATGTCGCGGCTGAGCTCCTCACGCCCGGCGATCCGTTCCAGCGCGGCGCGCATCTTCCCCTTCCGGGCGGCGTCGTAGCGGGTCCAGGTCTCGAACGCGGTCGACATGCGCGCCGCCGTCTGCGGGTTGACCGCATCCAGCCGGATCAACCAGTCCGCGACCAGGTCGTAGCCCGCCCCGGAGGGGTCGTGGAAGCCCGCCGCATTCATCGTGAACCCGCCGATCACGGCACGGAAGCGATTGGGGTTTTTCCAATTGAAATCGGGGTGCTCCGTCAGTTCATTCGTAAGTGAGACGGCGCGCTCGGGCGCGGCCAGCGAGGCCTGTAGCGCGAACCACTTGTCCATCACCAGCCGGTCATGGCCCCAGCGCCGGGCAAAGCGGGCCAGTTCGTCCTCGCCGGTGCCGATCTCCAGCAGGATCGCAAGCGCGCCCAGTTCGTCGGTCATGTTGTTGGCCTGCGCGAAGTGGCTGCGCGCCTTCGCTCCGCCATCGAGCCGCGCCATGTGCCCCAGCGCCGCGAGGCGCAGTGCCCGCCGCCCCGCATCCGCCGCACCGGGGCTGTAGGGGCCGGGGCAGGTCATCTGGCCGTAGAGTGGCGTCCATAGAGGTTCCAGATGCGCCGCCACCGCCGATTTCAGCCGCTCGCGCGCGGCGTGGATCGTCAGCGGGTCGGGGGTGATCCCCCGTCCGTGCAGGTCCTCGGCCAGCTGGTCCTCGCCCGGCAGGCCCAGCGCCAGCGCGCGGAAGGCCGGGTCCAGCGCCTCGTCCCGCGCCATGGCCGTCAGCGCGTCCAGATAGGCGGGTGCGGGCGCGGCGCCCTCGGTCACCATTGCCAGCAGCACGTCGCGGGCCAGCGCGCGCCCCGCCTCCCACTTGTTGAAGGGGTCGGTGTCGTGCGCCAGCAGGAAGGCGCGTTCCTCGGCCGAAGCCTCGCGGTCAAGGATCACCGGCGCCGAGAAACCGCGCAGGAGCGAGGGGACCGGCCGGGTGGCCAGCCCCTCGAAGGTGAAGCTCTGACGCTCTTCGGTCACCTCCAGCACCGTCGTCGGCACCACCTCGTCGCCATTGGGCGACAGCAGGCCGACGGCCAGCGGGATCACCTGCGGCTGCTTGTCGGGCTGGCCGGGCGTCGGCGGCGTTTTCTGTTCGACGTGAAGACTGTAGGTCCCGTCCTTGAAGTCGTCCGTCACCGTCAGGAGCGGTGTGCCTGCCTGCGCATACCACCGCTTGAACTGGGTCAGATCGCGCCCGGTCGAGTCCTCGAAGACCTTCAGCCAGTCCTCGATCGTGGCGGCCTGCCCGTCATGGCGGTCGAAATAGAGCGCCAGCGCCTTGTCATAGCCCTCAGGCCCGACCAGGCGGCGCAGCATCCCGATCACCTCGGCGCCCTTTTCATAGACCGTCGCGGTGTAGAAGTTGTTGATCTCGGTATAGCTCTCGGGCCTTACGGGATGCGCCAGCGGGCCGCCATCCTCGCGGAACTGGCGCGCGCGCAGCGTGATGACGTCCTCGATCCGCTTGACCGCGTGGGACCGCGCGTCGGCCGCGAACTGCTGGTCGCGGAACACGGTAAGCCCCTCTTTCAGGCAGAGCTGGAACCAGTCGCGGCAGGTGATGCGGTTGCCGGTCCAGTTGTGGAAATATTCGTGCGCGATGATCCGCTCGATGTTCTCGTAGTCGCGGTCGGTCGCGGTCTCGGGGCTGGCGAGAACATAGCGCGAGTTGAAGATGTTGAGGCCCTTGTTCTCCATCGCGCCCATGTTGAAGTCGTCCACCGCGACGATGTTGAACACGTCGAGGTCGTAGGCCCGGCCATAGACCTGCTCGTCCCAGCGCATCGACCGGATCAGGCTGTCCAGCGCATAGTCGGCCTTGCCCCGGTCGGCGGGGCGGACCCAGATGTTCAGGTCCACCTTGCGCCCCTCCCGGGTGGTGAAGGTGCCGGAGGTCGCCACCAGATCGCCCGCGACAAGGGCGAAGAGATAGGCGGGCTTGGGCCAGGGATCGTCCCACTCGGCCCAGCCTGCGCCCCGCGCCACAGGGTTGCCGTTCGACAACAGCACGGGCAGGTCGCTTTCGATCCGCACCCTGAAGGGCGCCATCACGTCGGGCCGGTCGGGATAAAAGGTGATCTTGCGGAAGCCCTCGGCCTCGCATTGCGTACAATACATGCCGTTCGACATGTAAAGCCCTTCCAGAGCGGTATTTTCCTGCGGCGCGATCTCGACTTCGGCCGCCCAGGTGAAGGGCGCGTCGGGCACCTCTGCGGTCAGCCCCTCGGGGGTGATGTCGGGGCTGACGGGCCTGCCGTCGATGGCGGCCGAGATCAGCGTCAGCCCTTCGCCATGCAGGAAGAACCGCCGGTCGGAGGTGGCCGGGTTCGGCCGGAAGGCGATGCGCGAGATCACCCGCGTCGCGGTCGGGTGCAGGCGGAAGGTCAGCTCCACCCGGTCGACCAGCCAGGCGGGGGGCGTGTAGTCGGCGAGATACAGCGCCTGCGGGCTTGCGTCTTTCATCACTCTCTCCACTTCGGCTGTCCAAGACCTATCCTCTGGTGCAGCGGGT
>NZ_DSDD01000279.1:0-3792 GCF_011048875.1 Rhodovulum sp. | reverse complement strand
ACTGCCCCGGCGACATGATGGCGACCAACCCGCGCTGGCGTCAGCCCCGCCGGGTCTGGCGCAGCTATTTCTCGGGCTGGATCGCCCAGCCCGACAACGAGGCGCAGATGCTGGCCTCGGTGATGTTCGACCTGCGCCCGATCGGCGGCGAGCGGGCGCTGTTCCAGGAGCTGCAGGCCGAAACGCTGGCCATGGCGCGCAAGAACTCGATCTTCGTCGCGCACATGATCTCGAACTCGCTCAAGCACACGCCGCCGCTGGGCCTGTTCCGCGGCTTCGCGCTGATCCGCTCGGGCGAACACAAGGACATGCTGGATCTCAAGCTCTCGGGCGTGGTGCCTGTGGTCGATCTGGGCCGGGTCTACGCGCTCAAGGGCGAATTGCAGGCGGTCAACACGCGCGAACGGCTGGTCGCGGCGCGCGAGGCAAGCGTGGTCTCTCATTCGGGCGCGCATGACCTGATCGACGCCTATGACCTGATCTGCGAGACAAGGCTCGCCCACCAGGCCGACCAGATCCGGGCGGGCCTGCCCGCCGACAACTTCATGGCGCCGGGCCAGTTGTCGGAGCTGGAGCGCAACCACCTGCGCGATGCCTTCATGGTGATCAAGACAATGCAATCGGCAGCCGGACAGGGCCGCGGGGTGATGGGATAGACGATGTTTCTGGAACTGATCGCAAGTGTGGCCGCCGGGTTCGGCGCGGGCGGGGTGATGTTCCTGCTCAACCGGCTCAGCGGTCAGCGGCTGCCGCGCTGGTCGGTGCCGGTGGCGGCGGGCCTCGCGATGCTGGCCTATGCGCTCTGGTCGGAACAGTCCTGGGCCGCGCGGACCATGGCCGGCCTGCCCGAGGGCCTTGTCGAGATCTCGCGCGTCGAACAATCCATCCGGTGGAAACCCTGGACCTATCTGCTGCCCCAGACGACGCGGCTGATGGCGGCCGATATCGCCCGCGCCGCCCGCCGGGAGGATGCGCCCGAGATGCGGCTGGTCACGCTCTACTTCTTCGCGCGCTGGCAGCCCGCCCGTTCTGCGCCGGTGCTGGTCGATTGTGCGCGTCCCGCGCGCGCCGACGCGACCGAGGCGGCGCTGACCGACCCGCGCGGGGCCGACTGGCGCGCGCTGTCCGGCGACGATCCGTTGGTTCGCGCCGTCTGCGGCAGCACAAGCTGAGGGGGGGGATGCGTCATGGGGCGAAAATCGGTTCTGCTGGCCGAGGACGAGGATGGAATCGCCCTTGCGCTGGAATACCTGATCGCACGCGAGGGATATGACACGCGCCGCGTGGCCGATGGCGATCTGGTGCTCAAGGCGCTGGAGGAGGCTCCCCCCGATCTCATGGTTCTCGACGTGATGCTGCCCAATCGCTCGGGCTACGAGATCTGCCAGATGATCCGGCGGACCGAGCGGCTGAAAGATGTCAAGGTCCTGATGATGACCGCGCGCGGTGGAGAGGTCGAGCGGCGCAAGGGTCTGGCACTCGGGGCGGACGCGTTCCTGACCAAACCCTTCGCGACCGCGGATCTGACGGCCCAGATCCGCGCGTTGCTGGGGGGAGAGTTGGATGCATGAACGGCTTGGGCTGAGAACCCGCTTCGCGCTGTTCTTCGCGGCGCTGGCACTGGGCGGGCTGGCGATCCTGATCCTGGGCCTGTGGCTCGGCCATGCCAGGGCGGGCGGCCCGACGGACGGTTTCGTGATCGCGGGCGCCGTCGCGGGCTTCGGCCTGGCGGGGCTGGCGGCCTGGATCGGCCTGCTGTTCGACCAGAACGTCGCCCGCCCGATCCTGGCCCTGGCCGCCGACCTCGCGACACGGGCCCGGGCGGATATCGACGTCGATATCGACGAAGCACCCGCCCGCTATCTGGGCGCGCTGGCGCCTGCGGCGAACGCCATCAACGACGCGCTGGCCGAGACCCGCGCCGCCCAGGATCGCGCCGTGGCCGAAAAGACCGCGCTCCTGAACCGCGACAAGGCGATGTTCGAGGCGCTGCTGCGTGACCTTGCCGAAGGCGTCGTAGTGGCCACGCCCGATCACCGGATCATGCTCTACAACCGCGCGGCGCAGGGGCTTCTGGGCGATCTGGGGCTCGACCGGCGGCTGACCACGTTCCTGCGACCCGAACCTCTGGCCCACGCGCTCGACCGGATGGGCGCGCGTGCCGCGCGCGGCGAAATCGAGGCCGAGCGATTCCTGGCCGCCACCGCCTGCGGCGAACGCTTCCTGGTGGCCCGCGTCAGCCCGATCGCGGTGAATGGCAGCCGCGTGGGCTATGTCATGATCTTCCACGACGCGACCGAGGATCTCGACGCCCATGCCGAGCGTGACCACCTGTTCAACACCCTGCTCGAGGCGATCCGTCGGCCGACCGCCGCGATTGGCGCGCTGATCGACGCGATCGAGGCCGATCCCGACCTCTGCACGGACAGGCGGACGAGCCTTTTCCGACAGTTGCGGCGCGAACAGGGGGCACTGGTGGTCAAGGTCCACGAGATCGCCGAGCGCCACGGCACCGCCACCGCGCGCCGCTGGCCGATGCCCGCGGTCGCCTCGGACGACATCTTCGACGCGCTTCAGGCCCGCCTGCCCGAGGACCTCCGCGTCGAGGGCGCACGCCAGTTCATCCGCTGCGACGGCTTCGCGATCACCGAGCTTCTGGCGCGCGTGATCGGTGGCTTGCGCTCCGACCCGGCGCGCTGCGATTTCGTTCTGCGCGCGGGCGCCTGCGACCGCGAGATCTGCCTGATGCTGGACTGGAAAGGCCCCGAACTGCCCGATGGTCAGCTCGATCGCTGGCTGGCCGCGCCGTTGTCCAAGGGCTACGGGCACTATACCGGGCGTGACGCGCTCGAAGGCCACGGGACCGAGATGTGGTCCGAGGCGACCGCGACAGGCAACCGGCTGATGCTGCCGCTCCAGGCCACCAGGGCGCCGGTTCTGACCCCCACGGATCCGCGGCCCGAATTCTACGATTTCACCCTGCCCCAGCCGGTCTCGGACGAGATCGCCGAGCGGCCGCTCTCCGAACTGCGCTTCGTGGTGTTCGACACCGAAACCACGGGCCTTTCACCCCGCGCGGGCGACGAGATCGTGCAGATCGGCGGCGTCCCGATCGTCAACGGCCGCATCCTGCGCGGCGAGGCCTTCGACATGCTGGTCAATCCCGGCCGGCACATCCCCGCCGCTTCGACCGCCGTGCATGGCCTCGACAATGCCCGCGTCGCCGCTGCCCCCGACATCGTCGAGGCCGGGCGCCGCTTTCACGCCTATTGCGAGGGGGCGGTGCTGGTCGCCCATAACGCCGCCTTCGACATGGCCTTCCTCAAGCTCAAGGAGGACCGCATCGGCCTGCGCTTCGACCAGCCTGCGCTCTGCACCGTCCTGCTGGCCGCCGCGCTCTACCCGGATGCCGACGACCTGACGCTCGACGCGCTGGCCACCCGGTTCGGGGTCACGCTCACCAACGAGCACCGCCATACCGCGCTGGGCGACGCGCTGGCCACGGCCGAGGTGTTCCGCCACATGCTGGGCGTCCTCGAAGGGGCCGGGATCGGCACCCTCGGCGAGGCCATCTCCCGCAGCGACCGGATGCACCGCATCCGAAAGGCCCAGAATTACTGAGCCCCGGCGCCTGCCCTATTCCTCGCGCCGGTCCGAGGGCGGATCGTTATACATCGACCAGCCATGCTCGCCCCCGGTCGGCGGCACGTCCGAGGGGCGGATATTGGCCTGGATGAAGGTCTTGGCGATGAAATGCGCGACGATCGGCGCGGTCAGGAACAGGAACAGCGT
>NZ_DSDD01000432.1:0-3795 GCF_011048875.1 Rhodovulum sp. | reverse complement strand
TCCGATGACCGGTTTCTGGGCACGCGGTCTGACAGCGGGGCTCGCCGCGGTCGGCCTTGTCTTCATGGGCGCCCAGCAGGCGCCTGCCCAGGACGCAGCGGGCGGCCTTGTCGCCGATCTGCGTTTCTCGCAGCGCCTGACCTGGGAGGATGACGATTTCTACGCCACCACCGGGATCGGGCTGGCGCTCACCAGCCGGACCCGCAACCCCTCCTTCGGTCTCTTCCTCGATGGCGGGCTGGAACTTGGGGCGGAGGGCGAGTCGGGCGTCACCCTCGCCGATCCGGTCCTGCGCCTGACCTTCGGCCACGAGGCGGCATCGAGCGCGATCGACCTGTCGCTGCGCTACCGCGAATCCGATGTCGACACGCTGTTCGAGGAGGATGTGTTCGGGCAGGACGTCCTGGTCTTCGACGAAGGCACGCGCAAGGATCTTTCGACCAGCCTCGGTTTCGTCTTCGGACGCGATGCGCCCTTCGGCGGCAGCCTTGATCTGGGCTACAGCACGCGCCGCTATTCCGGAACCTCCGATCCCTCGCTGCTGGACGAGGACCGCACCAGTGCCGCGCTGGCGCTGCGCTTCGATATCGACCCGCGCATCCGTGCCAGCCTGCGTGCCTCGGTCGCCGAGACCGACCGCGATGGGGCGGGGCGCGACATCCGCAACGAAAGCCTGGGCGCC
Source organism: Rhodovulum sp. (assembly GCF_011048875.1). NCBI lineage: Bacteria > Pseudomonadati > Pseudomonadota > Alphaproteobacteria > Rhodobacterales > Paracoccaceae > Rhodovulum > Rhodovulum sp. The sequence continues at coordinate 3,113 of NZ_DSDD01000432.1, read as the reverse complement.
GGGCTCGATCTTTCGGTGACGCAGACGCTGACGGCCGGGCTTTTCCTCGGCCGGACCCGCGTCGTCGAAAGCGGCGCGGGCCCGCGCAGCGTCGAGGACGGGCTGGCCTACCGGCTGTCGCTGACCGAACAGCGCCCCAATGGCACGCTGTCGGGCAGCCTTGTCTCGGATATCGACGAGGTGGGCCGGCGCACCACCGCCCGGATCGACCGCGATCTGGAGCTGCGCGCGGGCAGGCTGCGGGCAGGTGTCGGTGTCAGCGAAGGCAGCGATGGCGATCTGCGCCCGCTCATCAGCCTGGGCTGGGCGCAGGATCTGCCGCGCGGATCCTTCGGAATCACGCTGGACCAGGCCTTCACCACCGATTCCGACGGCGAGGAGGCGCTCAACAGCCAGATCGCCCTGTCCTGGCGGCAGGAATTGACGCCGCTGTCCAGCCTGCAGACCGGCATCCGGTTGCGCGACACCGATTTCCTGGGCGGGGCCGGGGTGGATACCCGCAAGATCACGCTCGATCTGGTCTATCGCCATGCGCTTGCCGGGGACTGGGACATGCTGGGCGGCTACACCCATACGCTGTCCCGGCAGGAAGGGGCGTCCGACAGCCGGTCCGACGAGGTCTTCATCGGCGTTGAAAAGAGGGTCCGGTGGCGGTTCTGAGCCGAGGCAACCTGCTTCTGTTCGGGCTGATCCTGGCCTGCAGCGCGATCGAACTGGCCCTGTGGCTGGCCGATGCGGGGCTGATCGCCCCCCCCCGGCTGCGCCAGATCGCCTATGATTACGCCGGCTTCTGGCCGGGCCTTCTGAAGGGCTGGAAACCGAACTATCCCGCGCAGCCCTATGCGATGTTCCTGACCTATGGCTTCCTGCATGGCGGGCCCGCACATCTTGTGGTGAACATGATCACGCTCTGGTCGCTGGGCCGCGCGGTGCTGGACCGGGTCGGCGCGGGCGGCTTCGCGATTCTCTATGCCGGCTCGATCCTTGGCGGCGCGGCGGGTTTCGCGCTCATCGCCTCGGACCTGCGCCCCATGGTCGGCGCCTCGGGGGCGCTGTTCGGGCTGGTGGGGGGGATCCTCGCCTGGGCCTATGTCGATCGCTTCACCCATCGCGAACGGCTCTGGCCGGTGGCGCGCGCGGTGCTGCTGCTGGTGGGGCTGAACGTGGTGCTCTGGTGGGCGATGCATGGGCAGCTGGCCTGGGAAACCCATCTGGGCGGTTTCGTCGCCGGATGGGTGCTGGCGCTGCTGATCGACCCCAGGGCGGTGGGGCCGCAGGACGGGTCAGAGGACGGGCCAGAGGATGCGGCGCCCTGAGCCCGTCTCTCAGCCGTTCTCGGCCAACCGGGCCAGAAATGCCCCGTAGCAGGTCTTGCGGTAGAACTCGGCATGCGCCTTCAGCGCGGCGCGGTCGATCCAGCCCATGCTATAGGCGATCTCTTCGGGGGCGCTGATCTGAAGCCCCTGGCGTTCCTGAAGCGTGCGCACGAAATTGCCTGCATCCAGCAGGCTTGCATGCGTGCCGGTATCGAGCCAGGCATAGCCGCGGCCCATCCGTTCCACCGTCAGCCGCCCCTCGGACAGATAGTCCTGCAACAGATCGGCAATCTCCAGTTCACCCCGGGCCGAGGGCGTCAGTCGCCTGGCCCGTTCGGGGGCTGTGCCGTCAAGAAAGTAAAGCCCCGTCACCGCGAAATCCGAGGCCGGGCGCTCGGGCTTCTCGATGATTTCGAGGGCTTTCGTGCCCGTGTCGTCGAAGGTGATGACGCCATAGCGTTCGGGATCGGTGACCTGATAGCCGAACACCGTGCCCTCGGCCCGGGCATCGGCGCGCGCCAGGATCTCGGGCAGGCCATGGCCGAAGAAGATGTTGTCGCCCAGCACCATCGCCGACGGTGCCCCGGCCAGGAACTCCTCGGCCAGGATATAGGCCTGGGCCAGACCGTCGGGCGAGGGTTGTTCGATCCAGGTGAAGGAAAGCCCCCATTTCGCGCCATCCCCCATCAGCCGCTGGAACTGCGTCTGGTCCCGGGGGGTGGTGATGATCGCGATCTCGCGGATGCCCGCCAGCATCAGCACGGAAAGCGGGTAATAGATCATCGGCTTGTCATAGAGCGGCAGGAGCTGCTTGGAGACCGCCATGGTGATGGGGTAGAGCCGCGTTCCCGACCCGCCCGCAAGAATGATACCCTTTCGCATGGTCGTTCTGTCAGCTCCTTCGGGATCGGGGCATGCCGGGCCGCCGGGCCGGGCATCTAAGGGTCGATTGCGTCCTGAACGTGGCACGGGCCATCCGCAGCCGGTATCGGCCAAGCCTTTCGCGATTGCAACCGGCGCGATGCGGCACCCCTATTGCGCGGGAGCAGCGGCATTCAGGCGGTAGACGGTCACGAGGGGCGTGGCGAAGATCAGGTGATAGTTGCGCTCCAGATAGCTGTCGATCACGGACTGGTCGTCGAAATAGAACAGATGCCCATGCCCGTTCGAGACGATGAATTCGGGCAGGCTTGCCATCACGCGCTGCAACTCGTCGGGCGCGACATAGCCGTGCGCCGCAAGCGGCTCCAGGATTGCCTGGCGGGTGATGTTGCTGGGATGGGCCAGGATCGGCGACAGGCTGGGCTGGTCAAGATAGAGCAGGATCAGATGCCGGTCCAGCGCCCAGATCCGGTCGCCGGGCTGCATCGTGGTGCGCAGCATCCCGGCCGCCGCGCGCACGTCGTAGCGCGCCGTCATGTAGCCCGGCACGCTCAGCACGCGCACCGTCTCGGGCACGGTCTGGACAAGCCCCGCCCCCACCGCCGCCCCGACAAGGCCGAGCCCCGCCCGGCGCAGGGCAAGCCGGCCGGGATTGCGTGCAAGCATGTCGGCGACCAGCAGCGGGGCCAGCGGCAGGAATTGCTGCCAGTAATAGGTATAGACCGCCCCGCTCTTGAGGATGGAGTAGAGGATCGAGAGGGTGAACATCCAGAGGATCGCCCAGTCATGGCCGCCAAGCCGGCTTGGCCGTTCCTGCAACGGCGGCAGAAGCGTCAGCACCAGCGCAAGCCCCGTGACCAGCGTGAAGCTGCCGTAAAGGACCGGCGCGGCCTTCACCGCTTCGGCCCATTTGCG
>NZ_DSDD01000445.1:0-3827 GCF_011048875.1 Rhodovulum sp. | reverse complement strand
CCTGTCCGCCTTCTGGATGCCGTTCACCGCGAACCGCCAGTTCAAGAAGTCCCCGCGGATGTTCGTGGGTGCCGAGGGGATGTATTACAAGACGTCCGACGGACGAGAGGTGCTGGACGGCACAGCCGGGCTGTGGTGCTGCAACGCGGGCCATTGCCGGCCGAAGATCACCGAGGCGATCCGGAAGCAGGCGGCCGAGCTCGACTATGCGCCGGCCTTCCAGATGGGCCACCCCAAGGCGTTCGAATTGGCCAGCGCCGTGCGCGACATGGCGCCCGAGGGGATGGAGCATGTGTTCTTCACCAACTCGGGCTCCGAGTCGGTCGAGACCGCGCTGAAGATCGCCATCGCCTTCCACCGGGCGCGGGGCGAGGGCGCGCGGACCCGCCTGATCGGGCGCGAGCGGGGCTATCACGGGGTGAACTTCGGCGGCATCTCGGTCGGCGGCATGGTCAACAACCGCAAGATGTTCGGCACCCTGCTGGCCGGTGTCGACCACCTGCCGCATACCCATCTGCCCGCGCAGAACGCCTTTACCCGCGGTCAGCCCGAGCATGGCGCGTATCTCGCCGACGATCTGGAACGAATCGTGGCGCTGCACGGGGCGGAAACCATCGCCGCCGTGATCGTGGAACCAATGGCGGGGTCCACTGGCGTGCTGATGCCGCCCAGGGGCTATCTGGAAAAGCTGCGCGAGATCTGCACGAAACACGGCATCCTGCTGATCTTCGACGAGGTGATCACCGGCTTCGGGCGGCTGGGGTCGGCCTTTGCCGCGGATCATTTCGGCGTGCTGCCCGACATGATGACCGTGGCCAAGGGCCTGACCAACGGGGTGATCCCCATGGGCGCGGTGCTGACGACGGCGGCCATTCACGACGCCTTTATGCAGGGGCCCGAGCACCTGATCGAGCTCTTCCACGGCTACACCTATTCCGGCAACCCGATCGCGTCCGCTGCGGGGCTGGCCACGCTGGAAACCTATCGCGAGGAGGGACTGTTCGAGAACGCCGCGCGCCTCGCCCCCTGTTGGGAGGACGCACTGCACAGCCTGAAGGGCCTGCCGCATGTTATCGACATCCGCAACATGGGCCTGATCGGCGCGGTTGAACTGGAACCGATCGCGGGCGAGCCAACGAAACGCGCCTTCACCGCCTTCCTGAACGCCTATGAGGCGGGGCTCTTGATCCGCACCACCGGCGACATCATCGCGCTGAGCCCGCCGCTGATGATCGACGGCGCGCAGATCGACGAGCTGTTCGGCAAGCTCTCCGCCGGGCTGAAGGCGCTGGACTGATCCGACCGCAAGCCCCCGCCCGGACAGGCCGGGCGGGCGGCTGACTGTCAGCTTCCGCAGGCGTAGCCGAGGCTTGCCCGGTTGCCCTCGACCCCGCCCAGTGCGACCGAGCAGGCCCCGTCGGCCGCGACGCTTTCGCCCATGGCCAGCGTGGTGGTGGCAAGCCCGTTGACCGCCATGCGCGCCGTGCCCGATGCCGCATCGACCCGCGACAGGAACACCCGCACCGCGCCATCGGCAAGGATCGCGGTCTCGCCCACGCCGGTGCCCGGCGCCGCTGCGGCGGCCGTTTTCGGGGCGGCTTCGGGCGCCTCGGCGGGGGCGGGTGCCGCGGCGGTCTGCGCGACCGATCCCGAGACCTCGCCCAGCCCCTGAACGGTTTCGGCCAGCCGGCTGCCCAGCGTGGCGGTCTCGGCGATCACCGCGGCCTGGGCGTCGGCGCGCTCCGTCACCTCGGCGAGCGAGCTTTCCAACTCGCCGATCCGGTCGTTGAGGGCGGCGACCCGGGACTCGATCTCGGCGTCCTCCGTGCCGGAGCGTTTCTCGGTCACCACGAAAGCAAAGGCCGCGGCCACAACCACCCCTCCCATCAGCAACGTGTTGTTGTTCATCTTTGTTTTTCTCCCTGATCCGTTTCCCACGACTGCCCGCCCCGGTTGTCATCGGTCCCGTTTTGCCCGGAACGACGGCACTTTGACCGCTTGCAGCGCCGAATCGCGAAAATTTTTCACCCGCCGCCCCGCGCCGCTTGAACTCGGGTCGGGGGGAGGCAAGAGTGACCGGCGACAACGCCCCGCAGAGGGCGTGGGCGGCATGACCGCAGGCAAACAGGTGAGGACGACGTGACCATGACAGCCCCCGGAGAGAACCTGAGGATCAACGGCCAAAGGCTCTGGGACAGCCTGATGGAGATGGCACAGATCGGCCCCGGCATCGCGGGCGGCAACAACCGCCAGACCCTGACCGACGCAGATGCCGAGGGCCGCGCGCTTTTCCGGCGCTGGTGCGACGAGGCCGGGCTGAGCATGGGCGTGGACGAGATGAGCACCATGTTCGCGATACGCGAGGGCACCGACCCCGACGCGCTGCCGGTCTATGTGGGCAGCCACCTCGACACCCAGCCGACGGGCGGCAGGTATGACGGCGTGCTGGGGGTGCTGGGGGGCTCGAGATCATCCGCACGCTGAACGATCTCGGCATCAAGACGAAACGCCCCATCGTCGTTTCCAAAGGACCAACGAGGAGGGCACACACTTTGCCCCCGCCATGCTGGTTCGGGCGTCTTCGCCGGCGTGCTGGAGCGGGACTGGGCCTATGATCGGCGCGATGCCAGGGGCCTGCGCTTCGGCGACGAACTGGAGCGGATCGGCTGGAAGCGCGACGAACCCGTGGGCGCGCGCAAGATGCACGCCTTCTTCGATCTGCATATCGAGCAGGGCCCGATCCTCGAGGCCGAGGGCAAGGAGATCGGCGTCGTCACCCACGGCCAGGGCCTGCGCTGGATCGAATGCACGGTGACCGGCAAGGGCCAGCATACGGGGTCGACGCCGATGTATCTGCGCCGCAACGCGGGCCGCGGCATGGCGCGACTGATCGAGTTGGTCCACGAGATCGCCATCGCCCGCCAGCCGAACGCGGTGGGGGCGGTGGGGCACATCGACGTCCATCCTAACAGCCGCAACATCATCCCCGAAAAGGTCGTCTTCACGGTCGATTTCCGCAGCCACATCCTCGACACGCTGGAGGGGATGGTGGCTGAGTTCCTCGCCCGCGCGTCGGGGCTCTGCGCCGATATCGGGGTCAAGTTCTCGTCCGAACTGGTGGGCTTCTTCGACCCGCCCGCCTTTGACCCGGTGCTGGTGGGCCGCGTGCGCGACGCCGCCGAGCGGTTGGGCTATTCCCACATGGACATCGTCTCGGGCGCAGGACACGACGCCTGCTGGATCAACCGCGTGGCCCCCACCACCATGGTGATGTGCCCCTGCGTGGACGGGTTGAGCCATAACGAGGCCGAGGAGATCACCCTGACTGGGCCGCCGCCGGGGCGAACGTGCTCTTTCACGCGGGGCTGGAAACGGCGGGGGTCGTGGAGTGAGGGGACGAGCGCTGAGTGAAAACGCCCGGAAAGCCCTTTAAGTTCACGAAATAAATTGAGTTGTCGAGCGAGGGCGCGCATGGATGCGAAAGTTAAGGAACGTCTGAAAAACCTCCCGACTTCTGCCTGATCTGGTAGACTTGGGCATCCCTGCAAGGAGCCCTGCCGATGCCGAAACAGCCCGCCTTTCCCGGCCTGCGCGACGCGATGAAGAAGAAGGTCACGCGGCGCGAGCAGTTCCTGGCGGAGCTGGCCGCGGTGGTGCCCTGGTGTCGGCTGCTGGCGTTGATCGCGCCGCATTATCCCAAGGTCGGGCCGAAGGGTGGCCGGCCACCGATGCCGCTGGAGGTGATGCTGCGGGTCTATTTCCCGCAGAACTGGTATGCCTTGAGCGACCCGATGGCCGAGGAGACCCTTTACGACAGCGAGGCGATG
>NZ_DSDD01000026.1:0-3832 GCF_011048875.1 Rhodovulum sp. | reverse complement strand
CGGTCGGCAGCGGTGCGCGGGGCGGGATTGGCAGCCACAGACCCTCGGCATGCACGTCCACCAGTTCGTCACAATGGAACAGCGTATAGGTGAAGATCGTCTCTGGCTTGCGCATGATCCGCGGCCCCGTGGTCAGCCGACCCGCGGGCTGCGCACGCGTTCCCGGCTGCGGCCGCGGCGGATGGATGCGCTGGGCGGGCGAGACCACGACCTCTCGCGCTGGAAAGCCCGCGCCGAAGGCGCCGGGACGGATCAGGACCGGCCGTGCCTCGGGATGGTGGACGAGGAAGGACTCGTCCAGCACCACCCGATCCAGCCAGACGATCCGCTTGAACGGGCCGCGACGGGTGCGCACCCGGTCGCCCACGCGCAATGCCTGCGCCGGGAAATCGCCAAGATCGGTGGTGATCCGGGTCATCGGCCCGAATCCTGGCAAGCTCCAGGCCCGCCGCATGTCCTGCGGGGCGTTGGCGGGGTCGCAAGCGCCCCGAAGGGAAGACGGGTCGGACATTGCCTGGCCTCAAACGGGCGGCCGCTGCATCCCGACCGCCGCCCGGGACGGGCGCGCGGCGGACTGCGTTGGGGTGCACGGGCCTGAACAACCCGAGGGCCCGTGCACCCCAAGCAACCACACCACTGGTTACGGACCCCGAGGGCCCCTTACGCAGGACCGACAACGTCGGCCCGCGGGTGACTAGGCTCCTTGAATAGGTCAACACTCGGGTGGAGTCCCGAAGCTTTGTGGAGCTTTGGTGACGCAGCGTCCACAAAGCGCGACAGGCGTTTTCTCCTCTGTCCACGGTCTGGGAACAATTCCGCGCCGCAACCTGCCGAAAAGTCAGGGCTGGCTTTGGGAAAGCCCGGAATCCGTCACCTTTGCCAGAACAATGGATCATGGCCATTCCGCCACCTTTCTACTGTTCACGACCCGCGAACAAACCGTTTCCGGCCAATTTTCGGGTCCTGTGACGAAAATTCGGGGCGGATCCCACGGATCCGCGCCGCGACTCACCCGCGGCTCCGGCCGCTTCCCCCCGGGGCCGGTTTCGCCTATATGCGCTGCACCATGGCCAAACCGAAAACCGACCCGAACTACAAGGTGATCGCCGAGAACCGGCGCGCGCGCTACGATTACGCGATTGAGGACGATCTGGAATGCGGGATCATCCTGCAGGGATCCGAGGTCAAGTCCCTGCGCGAGAACGGCGCCAACATCGCCGAAAGCTATGCCAGCGTCGAGAATGGCGAGCTGTGGCTGATCAACGGCTATATTCCGCCCTATGAACAGGCCAAGACCTGGGGCCACGAGGAACGGCGCCGCCGCAAGCTGCTGGTCAGCCGCAGGGAACTGGCCCGGCTCTGGTCGGACACCCAGCGCAAGGGCTACACGCTGGTCCCGCTGGTGCTCTATTTCAACCACAAGGGCGTGGCCAAGCTGAAGATCGGCATCGCAAAGGGCAAGAAGACCGAGGACAAGCGCGCGACCGAGGCCAAGCGGGACTGGCAGCGGCAGAAACAGCGCCTGCTCAAGCATCACGGCTGAGCGCCTTGCCAGCCGGACAACACCGTCCTAAGGGAATCCGGTGCTACGCGAGGCGGAGGGGTTCATGGGCTGTGACGATCCGACGATGTTGGTCTCGACCGAATGGCTGGCGGCACACCTGAAAGATCCGGACCTGCGCGTCCTGGACGCTTCGTGGTACCTGCCCGGCGCCGGAAGGAACCCGCGTGCCGAGTATGACGCCGCCCATATCCCCGGCGCGCGGTTCTTCGATATCGACGAGATCGCGGATCTGCGATCCGACATGCCGCACATGGCGCCCCCGGTCGAGAAGTTCATCGCCCGCATGCGCGCGATGGGGGTGGGCGACGGGCATCATGTCGTGGTCTATGACGGCGCTGGCATCTATTCGGCGCCACGGGTCTGGTGGACCTTCCGGCTGATGGGCAAGACCGATGTGGCGGTGCTGGATGGCGGCCTGCCGAAATGGCAGTCCGAGGGGCGCGCGGTCGAGAACACACCCCCCGTGATGCGCGACCGGCACATGACGGTCCAGCGCCAGGCCCAACTGGTCAAGGATGTCACCGAGGTCGCGGCAGCCTCGAAACTCGGCGATCACGCCATCCTGGACGCCCGCAGCCCGGGCCGGTTCGCCGGCACCGAGCCCGAACCGCGACCGGGCATTCGAGGCGGGCATATCCCCGGCGCGCGCAATGTCCATTACGAGACGCTTCTGAATCCCGACGGCACGATGAAATCGCCCGACAGCCTACGCACGGTGTTCGCTGCAGCGGGAGTGGATCTGTCCAAGCCCGCGATCACCTTCTGCGGCACCGGCGTGACGGCCGCGATCATCAACCTTGCGCTGGAACGGATCGGCCATCGCGACCACGCGCTCTACGACGGCTCCTGGACCGAATGGGGCATGTATGGCGATCTTCCGGTCGCAACGGGAGGAGCATGATTCTGAGCCGACTTTCACCGCAGGCCCCCGACAAGATCATCGGCCTGATGCAGGCTTTCCGCGCCGACCCGCGCGCCGACAAGATCGACCTTGGCGTGGGCGTCTATCGCGATGCCGTGGGCGCGACGCCGGTGATGCGCGGGGTCAAGGCGGCCGAGGCGCGGCTGTGGCAGAGCCAGCAGACCAAGGGCTATGTCGCGATCGAAGACGATCCCGGTTTTCTGGACGCGGTGCGCCTGCTGGTGCTGGGCGAGGCGGTTGGCGCCGAGCGAGTGGCCGCGGTGGCGACGCCGGGCGGAACCGGCGCGGTCCGGATCGCGCTGGATCTCGTGCGGCTGGCCAATCCCGGCGCGCGGGTCTTCATCCCCGATCCGAGCTGGCCGAACCATGCCGCCATCGTGGGCCATCCTGGACTCGAACAGGTGGACTACCGCTATTACGACGCGGCCTCGCGGGAGCTCGACCGGGCCGGAATGCTGGCCGATCTTGGACGTGCGGGGCCGGGCGATGTGGTGATCCTGCATGGCTGCTGCCACAACCCCACGGGCGCCGATCTGACCCCGGCCGATTGGGCGGATGTGGCGGGCGTTCTGGAACGGACCGGCGCGCTGGCGTTGGTCGATCTGGCCTATCTGGGCTTCGGCGCGGGCGTCGAGGCGGATGCCGCGGGGCTGCGGATGCTGGCCGGGCGGTTGCCGGAGATGCTGATAGCGGTCAGCGGGTCCAAGAATTTCGGGCTTTACCGCGAACGAGTGGGCGCAATCCTGGCCGTGGCGGGCGATGCGGCGACCGCGACGCTGGCGCGGGGGAACCTGTCGAACCTGAACCGCCAGACCTATGCCTTCCCGCCCGATCACGGTGCGCGCGTGGTCACCGACATCCTGACCGACGCGGCGTTGCGGGCGGACTGGCTGGCCGAACTCGACGCGATGCGCGCCCGGATAGAAGGCTTGCGCGCAAGTCTTGCCGACACACTGCGCGAGATCAGCGGCTCGGACCGCTTCGCCTGTCTGGCGGCGCAGAAGGGCATGTTCTCGCTGATCGGCGCGACGCCCGAGCAGGTGGCCGCGATGCGCGATGCCCATGGGGTCTATGTGATCGGCGACGGGCGGATGAACGTGGCGGGCCTGTCCGAGGCGAATATCCCGCGCGTGGCCCGGGCGATGCTGGCGGCCGGGCACTGACCGGGGCGGCGGCGGAACGGGAAAGGCCCAGGCCCGGCGTCAGCGCCAGCGCGACCATCGCAAGGGGATCAGTTTCAAGGGTTTCATTTCTCTTGGTCCTTTCGTGAGGACCGTCGTGGCGCTCGGATCGCGTCTTCGTTGGTTTCGCCCGTGCGCACGCGGACGGCCTGGTTCACGTCGAGG
>NZ_DSDD01000018.1:0-3857 GCF_011048875.1 Rhodovulum sp. | reverse complement strand
CGAGCCCAGCGCATATTCGTCCTGCGCCTCGCGCGTGAACTGGAAATGCCCGGCGCAATCCTCGGCAAAGGTGCCCATCAGGCGTCCCTTGTCATAGGCGTCTTCCAGCCCGTCGAGGAACATATGGTCGATCACCTGACCATGGCCGATCCGCGCACCGCCTCGCATCGCGGGCAACAGGTAGGGGGCATTGGTCATGCTTTCCATGCCACCGGCGCAGATCACCGCGGCGCCGCCCAGCGCCAGCTGGTCATGCGCCAACATCGCCGCCTTCATCCCCGAGCCGCACATCTTGTTCAGCGTGGTCGCGGGCACATCCTCGCCCAGCCCCGCCTTGAACCCCGCCTGCCGCGCGGGGGCCTGTCCCTGGCCCGCAGGCAGCACGCAGCCCATCAGCAATTCATCGACCGTCCCGACGCCTGCACCCGCCATCGCCGCGCGAATCGCGGCACCGCCCAGCGTCGGAGCATCGACATCGGCGAACGCGCCCTGAAAGCCGCCCATGGGCGTGCGCGCCGCGCCGCAGATCACAACCTCTTCCATGCCGTCCTCCCGCTTTTGACGATCATCACTTACAGAATGGTAACGATTGGCGTCTAGCCTCGTCCCCGGATCACAGGAGAAAGCCCGCATGGAACTGCACACCGAAACCCGCGACGAAGCGCTGCACGTGATCGTCGCCGAGCCGCGCATCGACTCGGCCGTGGCGATCCGGTTCAAGGATCGCATGCGCGAGGTGGCGGCAGATGGCCCGGTGCGCGTCGTGCTGGATTTGGGCGCGGTCGATTTCCTCGACAGCAGCGGCCTTGGCGCGGTCGTGGCCGTGATGAAACTGCTCGGGCCGGGCCGCACGCTGGAACTGTGCAACCTGACCCCCAATGTCGAAAAGGTGTTCCGCCTGACGCGGATGGACCGGGTCTTCACCATCCATCCCGACACCGAGGCGGCCTTTGCGGACAAGCGGTCGATCGCATGACCCTGCCGGACGGGATGCGGGGTGGGATCGCCCCATCCGACGACGCCCGGAACGCCGGTTATTGCGAGGCGCAGGCCGCGTTGATCGTGGTGGAGGCCACACCCATGGGTGTTCGCTGCGCCCTGGCCGAGATGCGGAGACGCTTCGCCCCGGCAGGCCCTGGTCCCGACCTGCTCGGCATGGCCGAGACGGTCCTGGCGGAAGCGCTGAACAACGTGGTCGAACATGCCTACCGTCACGGCGGCAACGGCCCGATCGAACTGCGCCTTGTGCATTGCGGTACGAAGCTGAAGGTCGACCTGCGCGACTATGGTGACCCGATGCCCGCCGGGGTCCTGCCCGGCGGCGCACTGCCTGACTATGGGGGCTCAGGGGACGGCCCGCCCGAGGGCGGGTTCGGCTGGTTCCTGATCCGTGCGCTGGCCCGGGACCTGTCCTATATCCGCGAGAACGGACAAAACCGCCTGCGCTTCCTCGTGCCGCTGGCCGAGGCGTGAACGCGGGGCCGCACTGGCACCCCGGCCGCGAAGCTCCCTCCTCCCCTCCGGGATCGGCCCGCAAGATCAGGGCGCCCCGATCACGCCTCTGCCTGACGCCTGTCCGGGTGTCGCATCCTCTGCCCATCTCCGAACCGCCGCGCGCCTGTCTGCCATGGGTCCCCGCCGAACCGTTCGACGCTGATTGCAATCCGCATCGGCTGCGCGTCGCGATGGACGCCCCTCTCGCCCTTGAAAAACGCATTGGCTTCCCCCCCCTGCCCGTCCTAACGTCCCGGCAAAGGCGAGGGAGGAGAGCATGCGCGATTACCAGCTTCCGGGCCGGTCGGCCGTTTTCGCAACGAACGGAATCTGCGCCACATCGCATCCGCTGGCGGCGCGGGTGGCGGTGCAGATGCTGGAATCGGGCGGCAATGCGGTGGATGCCGCCATTGCAGGCGCCGTGCTGCTGGGCATCTGCGAACCGCACATGACCGGGATCGGCGGCGACTGTTTCGTGCTGCTGAAACCGGCGGGCGAGGATCGGATCCTGGCGCTGAACGGCTCGGGTCGGGCGCCCGCGGGGCTGGATGCGGCGGCGCTGCGTGACCGCGGGCTGGCCACGATGCCCACCAACACCGCCGACGCCGTGACCGTTCCGGGCGCGATCGACGCCTTTTGCCGGCTGTCGGCGGACTGGGGCCGCGCCGGGCTGGCGGCCAGCCTCGCCCCGGCGATCCACTATGCCGAGGCGGGCGTGCCCGTCAGCCCCCGCACCGCGTGGGACTGGGGCTGCACCGAAGGCAACCTTCAGGGCGATGCGCGCCGGTTCTACCTGCTGGACGGCAGGCCGCCGCGCCCGGGCCAGGTGTTCCGGGCGCCGATGCAGGCCGAGGTGCTGCGCCGGATCGCGGACCAGGGCCGCGCGGGCTATTACGAGGGCGAAGTGGCCGAGGACATGGTGGCCTCGCTGCGCGCGCTGGGCGGCACGCACACGCTGGACGATTTCGCCGCCGCCGCCTGCGACTGGACAGATCCGGTCAGCGGCACCTACAAGGGGATCGAGCTGGTCGAGCATCCGCCGAACGGGCAGGGCGCGACCGCGATCCTGATGGCGAACATCCTGTCGCATTTCGACCTGGCCGCGATGGACCCGCTGGGCGCCCAACGCGCCCATATCGAGGCCGAGGCGGCAAAACTGGCCTATGATGCGCGCAACCGCTTCATCGCCGACCCCGCGCACATGACGCGGCTCGATCACATGCTGGCGCTGGACACGGCCGCAGGTCTGGCCGCGCTGATCGACCCCGGCCGGGCGATGCAAAGCCCTGCGGCGCTGGCGGAATCGGTGCACAAGGACACGATCTACCTGACCGTAGTCGACCGCGACCGAATGGCGGTCTCGCTGATCTATTCGGTGTTCCATGCCTTCGGCTCGGGACTGGCGTCAGCCAAGTTCGGCATCAATTTCCAGAATCGCGGCGCGGGCTTCACGCTGGCCGAGGGCCACCCGAACGAGGCCGCGGGCGGCAAGCGGCCGATGCACACGATCATCCCCGCGATGCTGAAAAGGAACGGCCGCGTGCTGATGCCCTTCGGCGTGATGGGCGGGGCCTATCAGGCAAACGGGCATGCGCGATTCCTGACCAATGTGGTCGATTTCGACATGCACCCGCAGCAGGCCATCGACGCACCGCGCAGTTTCACCGATGCAGGCCAGATGCAGGTCGAGCGGGGGTATCCGGATGCGGTGCGGGGGGAGCTGGCCGCGCTGGGCCATGATGTCGTGATCCCCGATATTCCCATCGGCGGCGCGCAGGCGATCCTGATCGACGAGGAGTCGGGTGTGCTGCAAGGCGCGTCCGACGCGCGCAAGGATGGCTGCGCGCTGGGCTACTAGGCCCGGCGCATCCTCAGTTCAGCTGGAATTGCAGCGGGTAATGCCCATCCTCGAACTCGCCGAACAGATCGGCAAGGTCGGGATGATCGACCGGCTCGCCGGTGTCGTCGGGCACCAGATTTTGCTCCGACACATAGGCGACGTAATAGCTGTGGTCGTTCTCGGCCAGCAGGTGGTAGAAGGGCTGGTCCTTCGCGGGCCGGCTTTCCTCGGGGATGGCGTCATACCATTCCTCGGTGTTCGAGAACATCGCATCGACATCGAACACTACTCCGCGAAAGGGGTGCTTGCGATGCCGCACCACCTGACCAAGACCGTATTTCGCACGTGTCGTTCGCATCATCATCCAACCCCCATGAAGACACAATACTGCCGCAACGCTCACAGAGTCCATGCGACAGCGCGCGGCGCATGGAAACAGATTGTGATGCCCGGCCCCACAGTGCCCCCTGCACCGCGCGAACCGATGCCACCTCGCGCTTTTCTGATCCACCATTGCCGGATG
>NZ_DSDD01000463.1:0-3862 GCF_011048875.1 Rhodovulum sp. | reverse complement strand
GCCGCCCAGCATGAGCGCAAGTGCTATTGCAAACGGAAAGAGCAGCCTGTCCCCGTTCAACTGCATCAACAGCGACAGCCCGCGCAAGCCGTCGCGAAGGGTTTCGATGGCCTGGCCCATGCCGAATCCGTCCGTCTGCCCCGAGTTGCGAACCTGCGCTCATCCTGACCGCGCATTGTGGCAGCAAGAGGGCGGGTCCAATTCAGGGGCGCGAAGACATCAGGGGCAGACCAGGTCGTTTGTCAGGGCAAAGGCCATGAGTCCCAGCAGCATCGCCAGGCCGACCGCCGTCAGGAAGCGCATCGCCCGGTCGCTCGGCGGCCGGCCGGTGATCCCTTCGTAGAGGTAGAATACCAGATGCCCGCCATCGAGGACCGGGATCGGGAACAGGTTCAGAAGTCCCACCGCCGCCGACAGCACAGCGATGAACCAGATGAATGTCTCAAGCCCCTGGCTGGCCGCGGCGCCCGAGCTTTCGGCGATGCCGATCGGCCCCGACAGGTTGCACGAGCTGATCGCGCCCGTGACCATGTGATAAAGCGCCGACAGGCTCGACTGAAGGATGAAGCCCAACTGGCCCACCCCTTCGCCCAGCGCCTCGACCGGCCCGGGCATGCGGGTGGCGCTTTCGAAGGCCAGCGCGCCGGTCATCCCGATCAGCCAGCGCGTCTGGAAACTGCCGTCGGACATCGGCAGGTCCATCGATTTGGGCGTCAGGTCGAACTCCATCGTCTCGCCCGCACGCCAGATGCTGACCGTGACCGGCTGCCCGCCGGTCTCGGCCACGCGCGCCTGCAACTGGCGGAACGCGTTGATCGGCTCACCCTGAATGGCCAGCACAACATCGCCGGGTCTCAGCCCCGCCTCGGCGGCCGCGGTCCGGGGCTGGACCGTGCCCACGATCGGCGGAAAGGGATACGGGCCGGTCACGTCGCGTTCGACCCCGTCGCGGCGCACGGTATAGACGGGCGCGGCATCGGTCGGCAGCGTCGCCACAACCTCGTAGAAACGGGTGTAATCGGGCGTCGGCATGCCGTTCAGCGCCAGGATCGTGTCGCCGGGCGCCAGCGCGGACCGCTCGGCCATGCCTTGCGGCAGGTCGGCCAGCGACCCCACGGTGGGCGGCTCGAGAGCGACTCCGCGCACCAGCGACAGGGCTGCGAAGACCAGGATCGCGAGCGCGAAGTTGAACAGGGGCCCCGCCGCCACCGTCGCCGTCCGCGCCCAGAGCGGCGCGCCATGCATCGTGTGGCGCCGCGTATCCTGATCCATGCCCGCAACCTCGGGCGAGGGCCGCGCAGACGAGGCGCTGGCATCCCCCATGAATCGCACATAGCCGCCCAGCGGAAGGGCCGCGATCTGCCATTGCGTCCCATGGCGGTCGGTGCGCGAAACCAGAACCGGCCCGAACCCGATCGAGAACACCTCTGCCTTGATGCCCGACCAGCGGCCGACGATGTAGTGGCCGTATTCGTGAACGGTGACGATGATCGACAGCGCCAGAACGAAGGCGCCGACCGTGAAGACGAAGTTCCCCGCGGAGGGAATCAGCGAAAGGAGATCCAAATGCTCAGGGTCCTGGCTTGTGACTGCTCTAGTGTTCCAGACCGCGGACGATCTCCGCCGCCGCCTGCCGTGCCAGATGGTCCGTTTCCAGCACTTTCTCAAGGCTTTCGGGCGAATTTGTCAGAAGGCTGTCGCCGGACAGCCGGGCCAGCACCGCCTCGACCACCTCGGCCATCTGGGTGAACCCGATCTGCCGGGCGAGGAAGGCGTCCAGCGCCGCCTCCTTGGCGGCGTTGAAGGCGGCCCCGCTCAGCCCGCCCGCCCGCATCACCTCGCGCGCAAGCCGCAGCGCGGGCCAGCGGGTTTCGCAGGCGGGGCGGAAATTGAGCTGGCCGATCTGCACCAGATCGAGCCGCGCCACCGGCAGGTCGCGCCGGTCGGGCCAGTTCAGCGCATAGCCGATGGCATGCCGCATGTCGGGCGGGCCGACATGGGCCATGATCGCGCCATCGCGGAAACCGACCAGCGCATGGATCAGCGACTCGGGATGGACAACGGCCTCGATCCTTTCGGGGTCGATTCCGAAATATTCCTTGGTCTCAATAAGTTCCAGCGCCTTGTTGAACATCGATGCGCTGTCGACGGTGATCCTTTGCCCCATCGCCCAGTTGGGATGCGACGATGCCTGTTCCGGCGTGGCGTTTTTCAGCGCCTCGATCGGCCAGTCGCGGAACGCCCCGCCCGAAGCGGTGATGACTATGCGCTCGACCGCCTCGATCTCCTCGCCGACCAGGGCCTGGAAGATCGCCGAATGTTCGCTGTCCACCGGCAGGATGCGCGCACCATGCTGCGCCGCCGCCGCCAGCAGCAGCGGCCCGGCGGTCACCAGGCTTTCCTTGTTGGCCAGCGCCAGCGTCGTGCCATGGCGCAAGGCCCGCATCCCCGGCACCAGCCCTGCGGCGCCCACGATGGCCGACATGATCCAGTCGGCGGGCCGGTCCGCAGCCTCGGCCAGCGCCTGCGGGCCTGCCGCAACCTCGACGCCCGAGCCAGCCAGCGCCGCCTTCAGCGCGTCATAGCAATCTTCATGCGCGCTCACGGCGATATCGGCCTGAAGGGCGCGGGCCTGTTCGGCCAGCCGCGCGACATTGCGCCCGCCGGTCAGGGCGACCACGTCATATTCCGCCGCGCCACCCTGCCGGGTCAACAGGTCGACCGTATTCTCGCCGATCGAGCCGGTGGCGCCGAAGATCGTTATCCGCCGTGCCATGCCTGTTTCAGAACCTCACTTCGGGAACATAAACGACCTGGGCCACCAGCAGCATCAACAGCGCTGCCCCCAGAAGGCCGTCGAACCTGTCCAACAGACCGCCATGGCCGGGCAAGAGCGAAGAACTGTCCTTGACCCCCATGCGGCGTTTGAGCGCGCTTTCGGCCACATCGCCCATCTGGCTGGCAAAGGACAGCGCCACCGATATCCAGGGCAGATCACGTCCCGCATTGGTGAAGGTCAGGAAGATCGCCCCGATCAGCGCGGCCGAGACCCAGCCCGCCACGGTGCCCGACCAGGTCTTTTTCGGGCTGACGCGCGGCCAGAATTTCGGCCCGCCGATGAACCGGCCAGCGAAATAGCCCGCCACATCGGTCGCGATCACCACCAGCACCAGCCATATCAGCCAGACCATGCCGTAATCGCCCCGGAAACTGGCCAGCCCATAGCCCGCCACAAGGATCGCCAGCGCATAGGCGCCATAGATCACCCGGTCGCGCGGCATCTGCCCGGCACCGACCAGCGCAGGTGCGGCCAGCAGCGGCAGCGCGTAGATCCCCGGCAAGGCCCAGGCGGCCAACACGGCGCCGCCCGACAACAGCCCCAGCGCCACCGGCCCGCGCCGGTCCTGCGGGGCGATCATGCGGCCAAGTTCCCATACCATCAGGCCCGAGACCGCCGCCGCGAGCATGGCGAACCAGATCCCGCCCAGCGCGATCAGCACAACACCGACCACGGCCATCGCCGCGGCCGAAATCAGTCGAGCCGACAGATCCTCCCACGAGCCCCGAACCGCCATCAGGCGCTGACCGCCCCGAACCGCCGTTCACGGGTGCTGTAATTCCAGACGATCTCGGCAAAATGGGCGGCCGTGAAATCGGGCCACAGGACCGGCGTGAATTCGTATTCCGCGTAGGCCGACTGCCAGAGAAGGAAATTCGATATCCGTGCTTCGCCGGAAGTGCGGATCACCAGGTCGGGATCGGGCAGAAGGCAGGTGTCGAGAAAGCGCGGCAGCGTCTCGGCATCCACATCCTCGGGGTCCAGACGCCCCGCCGCCACCTCGCGCGCCAGCCGCCGGGTGGC